>NZ_UHFA01000001.1 GCF_900459175.1 Streptococcus downei MFe28
TGACATAGGTCTCCAGCTTGAGACGCTGACGGCCGGTCTCCGTTCCGCTAATAATGTTTTTGAGCTGGGTCAGCTGGCTAAATTCTTCCAAATGGTGACCAGCCTCAGTCAGAAGCTCCTCAATTTTAGCTACCAGCTGGCTAACCTGATGGAGCTGACGCTGTGCCAGGGCCTCTTGATTGGAGGCCTGGGTCAGGGCCAAGTCTGCTTCTTCCTTTTGCTGGGTCAGAGCCATCAGGTCTGGCTCTTCTTGCCCAAGCAAGACTTGGTTAAGCTCAGCTAAACTGGAGTCCAGAAACTCCTTATTTTGCTGATACTTGGTTAGCCAGGTTTGTAGCGCTACTGCTTGACCAGTCGCTAAGTCAGCCAACCAGTCATCAAGTTCAGAGCGCTCATGGGTCAGAGCTTCAGGGGCAGCCAGACTGGCTTTAAGTTTCCCGCTCAAAATTTCCAAGTCTGACTGATTGGCCTGCAAGCTTTCAGTCTGACTGGCTAAGCGACCTTGAAGACTAGACAAGACTTCCTTGCCAGCTGCCACTTGCTTCTGACAACTTTCAAACTCCTGACGGAAGGCCTGATAGGAAGCCTTGCATTGGGCTATCTCCCTCTCATAATAGGCTGGCTCCTCGAGGATTGGATTGGCCTCAAGAATCTGGCCTTGACTCTGTTCCAGTGTTTTAAATTGACCTGATAAACTAGCCATCTTCTCTTGGCCATTTTGCTGGTCCTGCTCTAATTTGGCCAAGTCATGGGACAGTTCTTCCAGCTTTTGGTCCTGCTGACTTCTTTGGTCAAAACGCTCTTGATAGACGTGAGCCAGCTTTTCCTTTACGCCCTGACCGATTTGATGCGAATAAGATTTTTCCCAGATGAAGCCACTCAAGTAGGTGGCGGTCACATCCTGTAGGCTCTGGTAATCGGTTTCTAGGAGCTCTCTTTGCTCTTGGCTAGCCTTTTCCTTGTCAGCTAATTGACTAGCTATTTGGCTAACCTCAACTTGCTGGGTTTGGAAGGCTTCCTGCTGGCTAGCAAGTTTGGTCTCTAATTCCTCTACTTCCTGGGAGAGGTTGACCAGAGCACTTTCATCAACCAGCTCAGCCTTGCTTCCTGGATGATCCAAGGAGCCACAGACAGGGCAGGGACTACCTTCTTCTAATTCGGCTTGGAGCTTGGCCACCATCAATTTGAGCTGGTCCCGCTTGATTTCCTTCAGCCGAGCCTGGAGGTCAGCTAGGTCTGCTTCAAGTCCTGCTAAATGCTCAAGGCTGGCCTCCCTTTGGTCAGAAAGCTCTTGCCTGTCTGCCTGCAGGTCCACCAATTTTTGCAAACCTTTTGTCAGGTCACTATCAACTAGGTCTTGAACTTTCTGGAGAAGTTTTTTCAAATCTAATAATTCCCGGTCAGAAACCAGATCAGCTTCAATCTGAGTCCGAGCCTGCTTGACTTCCTGCTCCCGCTCAGACAAGCCTGCTTGGTCTCTGGCTAATTTTTCCAGGCTGGCCTTAGTTGTTTTTAAATCAGCCTGGACCTTAGCGAGGGTTTGAGCACTATTTAGGGACAGGGTCAGATTTTCAATGTCTTCCTGAGCCTTTTCCTGCTGACTTTCTTGAGCCTGCAAGTGACTCAGTCGCTTTTCAAGTGGTGCCTGCTTTTCTTGACGCTCAGCCAAGTCATCCTGCAAGTCGGCTATCCTTTTTTCTAGGTCCCCTACAGCCGCTTGCTTGGCCAGCTCTTCCTTGACCAAATCGGCCAGGCTGTTCGCAAAATCTAATTGGGCCAGTTTTTCTTGCTTTTGCTGGTAAGCTTCAGCCTGTTCCAAAATTTCGGTTTGATAACGGGCCTCCTGGGCCTGGCGCTCCTGAAACTGACCATCCAGCTTTTGGGCTGTCTGGTAGGCTTGGTCTGCTTGTCTGGTCGCTTTTTCAGCCTCAGTCTTTTCCTGCTTGGCTTTGGCTAAAGCATCTTGATAATACTGGTGTCTTTCTTGGGCCAATGCCAGTCGCTGGTCACTCGTTGCCTCAGTAAAGGCCTCTCTTTCTTCCTCTGTCCAAATTTGACTAGTGAAGTGGCCATCCAATTTCGCTTGTAATTGGCTTTGCTCCTGCCTAGCTTGGGACCATTTCTGAGCCAAATCATCCTCAAATTTAGCAAAAGACCTGGGTGCCAAAAATCTGTCGCAGAATTGGAATTTTCTCACTGGTCGGCGACTTGAGAAACTGGCTGAACTGGTATTGTGGCAACAAAATAATCTGTTTAAACTGCTCACTAGTCAGACCCAGAAGATCAACAACGGCCTGGTTGGTCTCCTTGGGCTTGCCAGCTAATTTATCCAGCTCTATCCCGTCAACCTTATCAACAACGGACAGGCTGGCCTTGCTGGTCCCAATTCCCTTGCCCCGATCCAGACCCTTTCGGGGTTTCAAATCCAATTCTCGCTCCAAGCGGTAGAGCTGGTTGTGGTGTTCAAAATAGAAAACTACCCTAGTTCTAGGATCCTTGAGGCTAGCAAAGGTTGAGCGCAACTCATTAACAGGTCGGTCGCTGGAAGTCTTGTCGTAGAGGGCGTAGGTCATAGCATCAAAAATACTGGACTTACCTGCTCCCGTTCGGCCACTAATTAGAAAAAGGTTAGACTCATCAAGCCTAGAAAATCTAAGATCTCCTGACGGTAGGGGCCAAAATTGGTCATTTCAATCCGAATGGGTCTCATCAGGCTTCCCCCTTTCCTAATAGTTCCTCGACCAGAGATTTTTGATAGGCCGTCAACTGGTCTCCTCCTGTCATCTCTGAAAAGAATCTGCAATCAACTGGTCCTCGGCTAGTTGCGACTGACTAGAATTAAAGCTAGCTCGTTTCATCTTCGGCTTGGCCTTGGTTTCCTTAATTCGCAAATCAATGATTTCTTGTCCATAGATTTCCTCCAATTGGAATCGAACATTGATGCCCTCCAAATCCTTTCGCTCCTCCACTAGAATATCAAAGGCAAAACGCGCTTTTTTCCTTGGGTATTTGTCATAAAAAACCTGCTGCAAAAGCTCCTGATAGGGAGCCTCCAAAACGTAAAATCCTTGTAGGGCTTGAGGGGATGGAAGGTCTTTTGGATGGCCCCATCCGAAATGTCCAGCAGGTAACCCCCTTAACGTCCTTGCGCTTGCTTCACCGTTGAAAACAGGATGCCACTATAGGGCAACCGTCTCGTCGGTGAAGCAAGCGCAAGACGTTAAGGGGTCTACCTGCTGGACATTTCGGATGGGCCATCCAAAAGACCTTCCATCCCCTCAAGCCCTACAAGGACTTTTTACGTTTTGGAGGCTCCCTATCAGGAGCTTTTGCAGCAGGTTTTTTATGACAAATACCAAGGAAAAAGCGCGTTTTGCCTTTGATATTCTAGTGGAGGAGCGAAAGGATTTTGGAGGGCATCAATGTTCGATTCCAATTGGAGGAAATCTATGGACAAGAAATCATTGATTTGCGAATTAAGGAAACCAAGGCCAAGCCGAAGATGAAACGAGCTAGCTTTAATTCTAGTCAGTCGCAACTAGCCGAGGACCAGTTGATTGCAGACTTCTTTTCAGAGATGACAGGAGGAGACCAGTTGACGGCCTATCAAAAATCTCTGGTCGAGGAACTATTAGGAAAGGGGGAAGCCTGATGAGACCCATTCGGATTGAAATGACCAATTTTGGCCCCTACCGTCAGGAGATCTTAGATTTTTTCTAGGCTTGATGAGTCTAACCTTTTTCTAATTAGTGGCCGAACGGGAGCAGGTAAGTCCAGTATTTTTTGATGCTATGACCTACGCCCTCTACGACCAAGACTTCCAGCGACCGACCTGTTAATGAGTTGCGCTCAACCTTTGCTAGCCTCAAGGATCCTAGAACTAGGGTAGTTTTCTATTTTGAACACCACAACCAGCTCTACCGCTGGAGCGAGAATTGGATTTGAAACCCCGAAAGGGTCTGGATCGGGGCAAGGGAATTGGGACAGCAAGGCCAGCCTGTCCGTTGTTGATAAGGTTGACGGGATAGAGCTGGATAAATTAGCTGGCAAGCCCAAGGAGACCAACCAGGCCGTTGTTGATCTTCTGGGTCTGACTAGTGAGCAGTTTAAACAGATTATTTTGTTGCCACAATACCAGTTTCAGCCAGTTTCTCAAAGTCGCCGACCAGTGAGAAAATTCCAATTCTGCGACAGATTTTTTGGCACCCAGGTCTTTGCTAAATTTGAGGATGATTTGGCTCAGAAATGGTCCCAAGCTAGGCAGGAGCAAAGCCAATTACAAGCGAAATTGATGGCCACTTCACTAGTCAAATTTGGACAGAGGAAGAAAGAGAGGCCTTTACTGAGGCAACGAGTGACCAGCGAACTGGCATTGCCAAGAAAGACACCAGTATTATCAAGATGCTTTAGCCAAAGCCAAGCAGGAAAAGACTGAGGCTGAAAAAGCGACCAGACAAGCAGACCAAGCCTACCAGACAGCCAAAAGCTGGATGGTCAGTTTCAGGAGCGCCAGGCCCAGGAGGCCCGTTATCAAACCGAAATTTTGGAACAGGCTGAAGCTTACCAGCAAAAGCAAGAAAAACTGGCCCAATTAGATTTTGCGAACAGCCTGGCCGATTTGGTCAAGGAAGAGCTGGCCAAGCAAGCGGCTGTAGGGGACCTAGAAAAAAGGATAGCCGACTTGCAGGATGACTTGGCTGAGCGTCAAGAAAAGCAGGCACCACTTGAAAAGCGACTGAGTCACTTGCAGGCTCAAGAAAGTCAGCAGGAAAAGGCTCAGGAAGACATTGAAAATCTGACCCTGTCCCTAAATAGTGCTCAAACCCTCGCTAAGGTCCAGGCTGATTTAAAAACAACTAAGGCCAGCCTGGAAAAATTAGCCAGAGACCAAGCAGGCTTGTCTGAGCGGGAGCAGGAAGTCAAGCAGGCTCGGACTCAGATTGAAGCTGATCTGGTTTCTGACCGGGAATTATTAGATTTGAAAAAACTTCTCCAGAAAGTTCAAGACCTAGTTGATAGTGACCTGACAAAAGGTTTGCAAAAATTGGTGGACCTGCAGGCAGACAGGCAAGAGCTTTCTGACCAAAGGGAGGCCAGCCTTGAGCATTTAGCAGGACTTGAAGCAGACCTAGCTGACCTCCAGGCTCGGCTGAAGGAAATCAAGCGGGACCAGCTCAAATTGATGGTGGCCAAGCTCCAAGCCGAATTAGAAGAAGGTAGTCCCTGCCCTGTCTGTGGCTCCTTGGATCATCCAGGAAGCAAGGCTGAGCTGGTTGATGAAAGTGCTCTGGTCAACCTCTCCCAGGAAGTAGAGGAATTAGAGACCAAACTTGCTAGCCAGCAGGAAGCCTTCCAAACCCAGCAAGTTGAGGTTAGCCAAATAGCTAGTCAATTAGCTGACAAGGAAAAGGCTAGCCAAGAGCAAAGAGAGCTCCTAGAAACCGATTACCAGAGCCTACAGGATGTGACCGCCACCTACTTGAGTGGCTTCATCTGGGAAAAATCTTATTCGCATCAAATCGGTCAGGGCGTAAAGGAAAAGCTGGCTCACGTCTATCAAGAGCGTTTTGACCAAAGAAGTCAGCAGGACCAAAAGCTGGAAGAACTGTCCCATGACTTGGCCAAATTAGAGCAGGACCAGCAAAATGGCCAAGAGAAGATGGCTAGTTTATCAGGTCAATTTAAAACACTGGAACAGAGTCAAGGCCAGATTCTTGAGGCCAATCCAATCCTCGAGGAGCCAGCCTATTATGAGAGGGAGATAGCCCAATGCAAGGCTTCCTATCAGGCCTTCCGTCAGGAGTTTGAAAGTTGTCAGAAGCAAGTGGCAGCTGGCAAGGAAGTCTTGTCTAGTCTTCAAGGTCGCTTAGCCAGTCAGACTGAAAGCTTGCAGGCCAATCAGTCAGACTTGGAAATTTTGAGCGGGAAACTTAAAGCCAGTCTGGCTGCCCCTGAAGCTCTGACCCATGAGCGCTCTGAACTTGATGACTGGTTGGCTGACTTAGCGACTGGTCAAGCAGTAGCGCTACAAACCTGGCTAACCAAGTATCAGCAAAATAAGGAGTTTCTGGACTCCAGTTTAGCTGAGCTTAACCAAGTCTTGCTTGGGCAAGAAGAGCCAGACCTGATGGCTCTGACCCAGCAAAAGGAAGAAGCAGACTTGGCCCTGACCCAGGCCTCCAATCAAGAGGCCCTGGCACAGCGTCAGCTCCATCAGGTTAGCCAGCTGGTAGCTAAAATTGAGGAGCTTCTGACTGAGGCTGGTCACCATTTGGAAGAATTTAGCCAGCTGACCCAGCTCAAAAACATTATTAGCGGAACGGAGACCGGCCGTCAGCGTCTCAAGCTGGAGACCTATGTCATTCAGGCCTACCTGGAAGAGATTCTGACCTATGCCAATGACCACTATATCGGTCTTCTCAGCAACCAGCAGTTTGAATTTTTTAATTGGCAAAGAAGGGGCTGGTAACAGCCAGTCGGGTCTGGAAATTAACATTTACGACAGGGCCAACAATAAAGAATTGCCCGCCTCCTCCCTATCAGGCGGTGAGACCTTTATTGCCTCCCTAGCTATTGCCCTCTCCTTATCGGAAGTTGTGCAAAATACTAGTAATGGGGCCCTAGTGGAAACCCTCCTTATTGATGAAGGTTTCGGTTCCTTGGCGAGGAGACCCTGGACAAGGCCATCACTGTTCTGGAG
>NZ_UHFA01000002.1:2100000-2218955 GCF_900459175.1 Streptococcus downei MFe28
AAGTCTTTCCAAATATGACATAACGACCTGGTCATTGCAGTGACCAATGACCTGATCCGCAATTTCCTTAACCTCTGATCTAGCGTTTGCCGTTGCGATTGCCTGACCAGCAAACTCCAACATCTGATAATCGTTCATATTGTCGCCAAAGGCCAAAACTTGGTCTGGGCTAATACCCAATTTTTGGCACATGGCAGCTAGGCCCGTTGATTTATCAACATGATCTAGGACCAGATCCAAGGATTGAAAACCCGTGGTCATGGCGACTGCTCCATCTAGGTGCTGGTTTAACCAAGCTTCGCGCTCATAGATGGTTTCTGGGCTGAAGTTGACTGTGATTTTAAAAATGTCATCGTAGACATCAGCCAGACTAGGGACCCTTTGAACGTTTTCATAGTAGTCTTTGACGAAATCAATATAATCATCCGGGGCGGTTTCCAGGGCGTAGGCACCCCGACGACCAGATAGCAAATAGCCTTTTAAATCGGGTAGACCGTCCAAGATAGTTAGTAACTTTAGATAAAACTCTTGGCCCATCTTAGCTTCAAAGAGGACCTGATGGTCATGGAGAACAAAAGATCCATTTTCAGCGACAAAGGCAAGGTCGTGCTCAAAACCAGCAAAGACCTTCTCTAGGGCAATCACAGCCCGACCGCTAGCGACCGTGAACAGGATACCTTTTTCCTTAAGTTTAGGAAGAAGTCTTCTCAGGCGCTCCCTGTCATAGCTTCCATCTTCTTTTAGAAAGGTCCCGTCCATATCTGTTGCAATTAGTTTTATTTTTGACACCTTGTCCTCCTGACCAGGCCTGCAGGTGCTTGTCTAGCTCCTGTCTGGCTTAAAATCACTTACAACCATTGTATCAGAATTTCCGCATTTTTTCTGCCCTTTGGAAATTCCGTGAGAAACTTATCATTATTGTCAAATTTTTGTTATCTGATTGTTACTAAAACCCATAAGAAAAGGCAACCGCCCCAAGCTGTTTGGCTTGGAAGTCGGTTACCTTTTTTCTATAACTTTGCAGGGAGCCAGAGCGACAAAGATAAATTTATAGCTATCGATGTACTCTGAGCAAACTAGAACTACAATCTGAGGCTTTTAGTTGATACTTTCCCACTGCCAGTTCTGTACTTCAGGAATGTCATCACCATGTTCACGGATATAAGTAGTATGATAGGCTACCTTATCATCCATCTCCTTAGCGAAATCACTTGCCTTCTGTCCAAGGACCCCTTGAGCTGCATTCTTAGCAATATGGAAGCGATCCATTTCTGAGAGCACCCGCATATCAAATGGCGTGGTGATGTCCCCGTTTTCTCGATAACCATGGATATAGACATTATGGTTATGGCGATCAAAGAAGAGGTCACGGATTTGGCCTTCATAGCCATGATAGGCAAAGACGACCGGCTTATCTTTAGTAAAGAGTTGGTCAAAGGCTTCATCAGACAAGCCACGTGGATCCACCTTAGGAGAGCGCAGTTTCAAGATATCAAGAACATTGATGAAACGAATCTTGATGTCTGGGAAGGCTTTATGTAGAATGGAAATTCCAGCTAAGATTTCTAGGTTTGGTTCAGTACCGGCTGCCGCAAAGACGACATCAGGCTTTCCTCCTTGGTCATTGGAGGCCCAGTCAATCACCTTGTAGCCTTCCTTGACCAATTCTTCAGCCTCTTCAACAGAATAGAATTGTGGCCGAGGGTGTTTAGAAGTGACGATAACGTTGACCTTGTCTTCATCCGCTAGAGCATGTTCCATAACCGCAAAGAGGGAGTTGGAATCAGCTGGCAGGTATTCACGAATATACTCAGGGGTCTTTTCAGCCAAGTGGGTCAAGAGACCTGGGTCTTGGTGGGTATATCCATTGTGGTCTTGTTGGAAGACGGTTGAGGTCGCAATTAAATTAAGAGAAGGATAGTTTTTCCGCCAATCGGTATGGGTCTTGGACTTGCGCAACCATTTGAAATGTTGGGTAATCATGGAATCAACCACTCGTAAGAAGGATTCATAGGAGGCAAAGAAACCATGACGGCCAGTTAAGACATAACCTTCCAAGAAGCCTTCAGCTTGGTGCTCGGATAATTGCGAATCAATGACCCGACCGACTGGTGAAAGCCATTCATCATAGGCCTGATCACGAGGAGCCAACCACTGACGGTTAGTGGCCTTAAAGACATTATTGAGACGGTTGGACTTGGTTTCATCTGGTCCAAAGATACGGAAATTATCTGGATTGGCCTTGACAAGGTCAGCAACATAATTACCAAATTCAATCATATCCTGTTTCATGACACTACCTGGCTTTGAGGTATCAATAGCATGCTTACGCCAATCAGCCAAGTCTAACTTCTTGACCACACCAGCATTGGTAACGGGATTCATGGACATGCGCTTGTCTCCCTTTGGTGAGAGGCTACGAATGTCTTCCTTGACATAACCCTTATCATCAAAGAGTTCTTCAGGATTATAGGACTTCAGCCAGCCTGTCAGGGCGTCAATATTTTCCATGTGGCCAGCTTCAACAGGGATTGGTACCTGGTGAGCTCGGAAGCCACCCTCAATGGGCTCTCCATTCCATTCCTTCGGACCTGTCCAGCCCTTTGGAATCCGAACAATCAAGACTGGCCAAGTAGCCTGACTAGCTTCTTCAGCTGGGTGTTTACGGGCTTCTGCCTGGATGGCTTTGATTTCTTCAATAACTTGATCCAATGTTTGAGCCATTTGACCATGAATGACTCGAGGATCATCTCCTTCAACAAAGTAAGGTTTCCAACCGAAGCCTTGGAAGAGCTGGGTCAATTCCTCATCGGTCTTGCGAGCCAAAATAGTCGGATTGTGAATCTTACCACCATTGAGGTAGAGAATCGGCAATACCGCTCCATCATTGACTGGATTGATAAAGATATTGGAGAACCAACCAGCATTAAGAGGGCCTGTTTCCGCTTCTCCATCACCAATTACGGTGGCAGCAATCACATCTGGACTGTCCAAGATAGCCCCAGTTGCGTGCGAGAGGGCATAACCCAATTCCCCACCCTCATGGATAGAGCCTGGCGTTTCTGGCGCCGCATGGGAAGCAATACCGCCAGGGAAGGAGAAAATTTTACAGAGCTGTTTGAGACCAGCCTCATCTTGAGTGATTTGAGGGTAACGCTCGCTATAGGAGCCATCAATGTAGGAATTAGAAACCATAACTTGGCCACCGTGCCCTGGCCCCTCGATATAGAACATATTCAACTCGAATTTATTGATGGCCCTAAGAAGGTGGGCATAGATAAAGTTTTGCCCAGCAATGGTCCCCCAGTGACCAATCGGGTGAACCTTGACATCTTCTTTGGTTACCGGACGTCGTAACAGGGGATTATCCTTCAGATACATTTGGGCTACGGAAATATAGTTGGCTGCTCGCCACCATGAATTTGTAAGAAATTTTTATATCGAAAGTAATCAAAAATGTTGAAATATAGCTGATTTTAGGGAAATACTTTTAGGTATTTTCAATGTCAGGATTTAAAAATGGGGCAAAAGTGAGGCAAAAACGAATGACTCGCATTTGGTTTGAAAACCTATAATACCTAATGATTATGCTGTACTAGATATATAGTGTTGTTATAAATAAATATCAGTAGTCTCCCTTATGACTAGAGCGAGGACGCTCGATGATCACTTTTTCAGTAGAGCTTGATCAATCTCTTTCATACACTACTCCTTCAACTTATCCTTGCCATGTAGCACTTGAATAACCTTGGTATTCCAAGCCTGTAACCCTTCTCCCTCATAGTCTAGGTAAATCACTCTATCTTGTAATTGACTAGGAATCAAACCTTCAAAACAAGCCTTATCTTTCGAAGGAATAATACACAAATAAAGAAGGGTATCCAAATCTAAACTATCTCTTACCTTCGCAACGTGATAGCCATCAAAAATATAACCTGGTGCTTGAATTAATTCTTCATACAGGAAATGAAAACTAATGCCAGGAATGAACTTTTCTTGCAATTCCTCCTCAGAAGGTGCCCGTCCTAACAAACGCTCCATAGCGAGTCGGTAACCCGAAGTCGTATTAGACCATCCAAACATGATATAGTCAAAATAGTCTGCTGGATCAGAAGCGGCATTACGACTATCTGTAACTAGCTCAGCCCCACTTTTACCAAATACTTTAACCGCTGACATGAGTTTTCCAGTCTGAAAAATAGTCTGAGCCACCTCGACTGTACAAGTATGACTACAATAATCTGAAGTAACCAACTTTTTCTGGATATCATAGGTAGAAGCTACAAGCTGATGACTTGGTCTGTATGGAGGAAAATAGCTATGCTTTTTCAAGTAATCATGAATTTGTATATTTAATTCATGATTCTCACATTCCACAATGGTCTGACGATGATGGTCCTGTTCATAAGCAATAAACTTTGCTAGCTTCTCCAATTCCCATTCTTGAATCTTAGGATAGTTTTCAAGAGCAAATTGATACGTTCCATCCCACTGAAGACTATAATCTGCATTACAAACTTTTACAATCATGGTCCTTCTCCTCAAAATCTCTTACTTTTATTATACACCTCACTACCCAATTAATAAAGGAGAAGACTATACTATCTTCTCCTTCATTTATAGGCTCTATAATATTTGTAGTGGGTAAATCCCCTATGTATATTATGGAGCCTATTTTGTTGTAGAAAAAAGTCCCATAAGATCTATAATGAAAAGCGTCGAAACCATCATTAGAAAGAATCATATGGATAAGATAAAAACCTTGGACACATTTACCTCATGTACCAGCTTACAGGCGGAGTAATTGGACGATTGATAATGAAGAATGGGTGTTGATACATTCAAGTTATTATCATACTGAGGAAGATGGAACAACAAAACGAGTTGAGTTCAGTGCAACTAAGCAACTGGAAGAACTGAAGAATAAGATTATGCAATAGAAAAGCGAGGTTATCCTTGCTTCAGACTGAAAGCTCCACTGGAGCTTTTAGTTATACACGTCCATGTAGAATTCGATGGTGTCGCCGTTTTTGACCTTGGTTTGGTCGGCGCCGGTGTTAGAGAGTTTGCCATTGACCTTGAAGAACCAGTATTTACCGGCTTTCTCATCCTGCTTGACACCATTAATGCTAGTAATCAGGCCACTTTTCTCTTCAATTTTTGCCTGACGCTTAAGGACATCAGTCACCTTGTCCCCCTTTTTGAAGCTGACTGTTTGCTTAGTCGTTTTCTCATCACTTTTGATAATGAGGGTAACAGTCTGTTTGGAGCTGTCGGACTTTTTGTCAGCTGACTTAGAAGCTTGGCTATTGCCGCAGGCGACCAAAAGAAAGAGCGAGAATATCAGGGCCAGACTAGTGAGAATTTTTTCCATGGGTAAACCTCCTAAAAATAGAATAAATGATAGGGTAAAAAAGGGCCGTAGATGCAGCATGAATCAAATCAAATGACAGACCTGCCAAAATATAGGCCCAGGCTGGGGTAGCATATATAAGGGCTGAGCTGGCATCTAAAAGTACGCCATAGAGTAGGGAAAGTCCTGCTGCCAGCCAAATCTGCAGGCTTAGAGATAGTCCAAAAGGGAGTTTCTTGATGAAGTCATTGAGCCAGAACCAAAGGATACAAATAAGGGCAAAGGCCAGCATCTGCCGAAAGACCACTTCGCCGAAACCTAGGAGAAAGCCTGTCAAAAGCATGGTTAGACTAGAGAGAATGATGCCATCTAGCAGACCATAAGTAGTGGTCACTACCAAAAAGATAGCCGTAATAGGCTGGACATTGGGAAGACCCGAAAACGCCTCTCTGAGGACAATACAAAGAGCCGTCAAGAGGGCTAGCCTGGTCAAACGGTTGAGACTTTTTTTCATAACTATAAGTCTAAGCTAGAAAACCAGGCCTGTCAAGCTAGTTTCAGGATTCAAACGACGCAACACGAGGTATAAACTGTCCTTGCTACAGTTTATAAGAGTTAGCCAGGGATATAGAAAACTACAATCGTAGTTTTTGTAGTCACTCTAATGAGAAATAATAGAGTGACTTTATCCGTGGCAGACAGTAGAGATAATGATTTGCCAATACGATTAATTGAACCTAAACCTGTGCCTAGGAGTCTAAAGTGATTAAGTCACGGCCTGACTGACTAAAGCAACCGACCTATCAATTGCCCTAAAGAGGGCTTCGCCTAGGTAGCTAGAAGGATCAAGCACTAGATAAGCTCTTTCTTTGCTTCTTGGGGGAGTTTGGGCTAAGATAAAAGCACGAAATAAGGACCTAAGGAGAAGCGATTTTGAAGAAAAAAATTAGTCTGGCCCTCCTCATCATAGCCAGTCTTGCCCTGATTTTTGGAACTTGGCAAATCTGGCAAAACCATGAGGCTGGAAAAAAACTGAATCATGAATCCGTGCCTACCCTCTTTTTTCACGGGGGTGGCTCCTCCTACCATGCCGAAGAGCACATGGTCAATACTTCCAAGAAGGCTGGAGCTTCAAAGAAATCCATCATCGCCTTTGTGGATAAGGATGGCCATGTTCGCCTACAGGGAAAGCTAAACCAATCGGACAAGAATCCCTTGGTTATGGTCAATTTTGAAAATAGCACCAACTTTGACTTCTAGGACCGAGGTCGTTATGCCAGCAATGTTGTCAAGGCCTTGAAAAAAGTTTATGCCTTTAAGAAGGTCAATATGGTCGGTCACTCAGCCGGTAATATTGCCATCGTCTACTACATGCTCCAGAATGGCCAAAAGCAATCCATGCCCCAGGTGCAAAAATACGTCGCCATTGCTGGGCATTTTGCGGGCTTGAATTTCAAGGGTATTCCCGAAGCTATTCGACAACCAGAGGGCTTGAAGCTTGATAAAGAGGGCAAACCCAACAAGATGAATGCCACCTACCAAGAGATGACCAAGTTACGGGATACCTATCCCAAAAACCAAACAGAAGTTATCAATCTGATAGGCGATATTGGCGGTCACACAGATGGAACCGTGCCTAATGTTTCCTCCTTGTCGCTCAAATACTTGGTTTCTCCTGTCGCAAAGTCTTATAAAGAAAAGACCTTTAGGGGAGCCAAGGCCAAGCATTCCAAACTGCATTCCAATCCCCAAGTTGATAAAACCCTGATTAAGTTCCTCTGGGGCAAATGAGACAGTCCCTTTCTTAACTATAACTAAAGTCGTCCTCTTCTTCCTTTAATATTGGAACTACGCACTTGCCTCTTGAAAGCCTTTCCGCTAAGATAGAATGGGAGACAAAGTAGTTGGCAATACGACTTTATCCGTGGTGACACGAAAACCAGACAGTCGATATTACTGTCTGGTTTGAGTTAGTAAGGAGGCTAGGCAATTACCCTAGTGATTGCCGTCAGCCATCGGTTACTTTAGTAACTAGATGACTGTGCTTCATAGCGACACGAAGATAAAGCAATCGAAAATATTGCTTTAGCGGAGTTAGTCAGGGGCAAAGAGAATTGTCCTAGCAATTCTCGTAGCAAGTCTAAATACCAATAATAGACTTGCTTTGTCCGTGGCGACACTATCATTTAAAGGGAGAGAAATAATGTCAAAAAAAATGAGACTCATCTTCCTGAGCCTTACAATTCTTTGTTTTGGCTTTTTGGCTTGGCGGGCCTGGCAGAGGGAGCAGGCTGCTAAAAACCTAATCCATGAAGGGGTTCCGACCATTTTTTTCCATGGGGGATTTAGTTCCTATCATGCGGAAGAGCACATGGTTGAGGCAGCTAAGAAAGCTGGTGTCACCGATGCCGTTATTCTAGCAAAGGTTGATGCTAAAGGACAGGTAAGCATCCAAGGAGACCTGGAAAAGGATGACAAAAATCCTATTGTCATGGTCAACTTTGAGAAGCATTTTTCTACTATGTTTGAGATGAGGGGCCAGTATGCAACCAGTGTCGTTAAGGCTCTTCAAAAGATTTTCCCTTCTAAGGAAGTCAATATGGTGGGCCATTCCTTTGGCAATATTGCCATTCTCCATTATATGTTGCAAAATAGTCAAAACAAGAACCTGCCCCTAGTCAAAAATTATGTTCGCATTGCCGGTCACTATGCCGGCCTGAGTTTTGATAATCGTAAACTTCCTGATGCCATTATGCTTCCTGAGGGACTGACAGTAGACAGTCAGGGCAAGCCCAATAAGATGAACGCTAGCTACCAAGAATTAACCAAGTTGCGAGAGGCCTATCCCAAAAATCAGGTTCGGGTTCTCAATTTAATGGGGAATGTAGGCGATAAGTCCGACGGACGGGTTCCTAATGCTGCTACCAAATCCCTCAAGTATCTGGTAGCGCCTTTTGCTAAATCTTACCAGGAAAAAACCTTTACAGGCCCAGATGCCAAGCACTCTCGTCTCCATGAAAATTCCCAGGTCGACAAGGCCCTGATTGATTTCCTTTGGGGTAAGGAAAGCTAGTATATAGGGGCTTTTAGGTCAAATCAAATTTTGGTCGCCTAATAGTCTAGGAACGTTTGCAAGCGAGACCACTTATACTCTTCGAAGTAGGAAGTCCGACCATAAAAAATTCCAGCGCTCTATCAAAGTGCTGGAATTTTTTTATGAAGAGGCCTATTTGCCCCAGACTTTCTCTGTAATGCTGGCGATTAGGCGTAATTTTTTCCACTGGTCGTCTTGGGTCAAACTATTGCCTTCTTCGGTTGAGGCAAAACCACACTGGGTTGAGAGGGCCAGATTTTCTAGAGGAACTAATTGAGAAGCTTCTTTGATTCTTGCCACAACTTGATTCACATCTTCCAAGGCTGGATCCTTAGAGGTGATGAGCCCCAGAACGATTTCAACATTCTTGCGCTTATTCCAAATTTGGCTTAGAGGAGCAAAACTACCACTTCTAGCATCATCATATTCGAGGAAGAAATTATCATAATTGAGTTGGCCCAGATACTTGGCTACCGAATCGTAAGCCCCTTCAAAAAGGTAGGTGGACTTGAAGTTTCCCCGACACACATGGGTAGCTAGAGTCAAATCTTCCGGTAAACCAGCCAAGGCCTTATTGATGGTGTAGACATTGTCCTCGGCGATGGAGGCCAATTCAGCCGTCTTGTCAGGATCTTCCTTATAATCCTCAAATTGCTGAATCAGGTAGCCCCAAGTCGTGTCATCCAATTGGACATAGCGAGCACCCAAATCGTAGAAATGCTGGATGGTATCGTGATAGGCCTTAGCCAGGCCGTCCAAATAATCCTTCCAAGTTTCATAGTGGTCTAGAGCTAGGTCAGAACGGTGGTCCCGCTTGATGACCAAGGAAGGGCTAGGAATGGTTACCTTGGGGGTCACGCCCTCAGGAGTGACAGACTTGAGGTAGCTGAAATCGCGGTAGAAGGGATGGTTAGGGTTCTCTGTAATCTTGCCAACAATCCTAACGTTGGTAGTTCTGGTCTTGGCCCCATGGAACTTATAAGAATCCTCCTGCTGGTAGGCTTCAAAACCTGTTAAATTCCAAAGGAAATCCAAGTGCCACCAAGAACGGCCAAACTCGCCATCAGAGACGACCCTGAGGCCACTTTCCACCTGGTGCTTGACCAAATCCGCAACCAATTCATCCTGAATTGCCAGCAAGTCCTCATGGCTAAGGTCACCAGCAGCATACTGTTCACGAGCTTCTTTGAGCTTGGCTGGTCGCAAATAAGAACCGACATGGTCAAAATGATACTGAATTTTAGTCATAATTATCCTCCACTCTTACAGAGACGCTTTTCTTCAAATATGTCCTTATTCTATCATCAGCTCCTATAGCTGTAAAATATATATTTCTTATCTATCCCAATAGCTATGAACTATAACTGCTAAAGCCATCCTGGGTAATCCGCTGGTCAATCCTCAAGCTGCTAATTAACCATCATTAACTATTACATTTTTATGAAAGTTTTCAGATAATATAGTTTGACTATTGAAATTATGCTATACTTAAAAGCATCAATGGACTTGTTCGAAAAGTACACTTGATTAAAATCAAATTTGATACTTTCTTAGGTAGTGCGGACGGAAGCGATCGCTGTTGGCGTTCCATTCCTATTTTTTTAGCCCCTTCGCTTTTTCGTTTTTAGGCTTAGGCAGATTTTGTCCACTGGACGAAATCTCTTCAAAAAATCTGTTATTAGCAACAAAATGTTTGTTGCTAATAATGCCACTACGGCGAAAGTATCGTCTACTTCACTTCACTCATCTTCCACTAAACTTCAAATAAATCAAATGGCTCTATGTCTTCTTCAGATATTTAAGGTAAGTGAACTTGTTTTCGAACAAGTCTAATAAATTAAAAAGGATAGAATGATGCCTCACCTAACTAAACCATCTTTTAAAAAAATAACTGGCTCCGCCCTCCTCTTAAGCCTGTCGGTCTTAGCCAGTACCAGTATCCAAGCTGACGAGCTCAATCAGACTAAACCAACAGAAGCGGATAGTGCCATCGTCAAGCAGAACTCAGCCGAACAGCCGACTGAAAGCAGTCAGCCGACTTTTAAGACCAACCCTAGCCCAGAGGGGGAACAAATCCCCGTCGAAAATAGTCTTCTGAGTCAAGGTCAGGACCAAAATCAGAGTCCTACTGCCTTACACTTGACGGACTTTGACAGAGACAGTCAAGTCAGCCAAAGCCAAGACGAGCAAGTCTATCAGCCTCAGGTGCAGGCTCCTTCTGTCGCTACCAGCCCAGCGGTACTTGAAAAAAATCAGACCAAGGATCTCTCAACCTTTAAGAAGCAAGGCGACCTTCCCCACCAACTGACCTCTAGTCAGATGCTAGATGGGGCTGTCTTGATTGAAACCGGAAACTTGCAAGACGGCTCTACGGAAGGCGTCCCCTTCAAGATTGCTAGCTGGGAGCAAAATGGAAAGTACGCCCTCAGGTTGGGTTACTACAGCCAAGATAGTGGCCTCAGCGATGATAAGCTGATCAAGGAGGCCAGAGGCAAAGGTACGCCCCTCTTGAGCTCTGCTGGTTGGTCCAACTATGGTTACCTTGATAATCCTTGGGACCAGGAACATTCCAAAGCGGAAGGTCGCGACGGGGTTCTCTATTCCGATGGGGAAAATCACTTCAAGAGCACCACTATTAGGGAGACTGGGCAAGAAATTTATCAAATTTTTGACTATACTGGCCTCAAGGGCTGGAATACCGTTTCCTTCGGCACTCTCTATAAAGACGGTAAGGTAGACACCAGCTGGCCAGCAGGAGATCCTGATGCTAAAAATGCTAGAAGTATCCTTGTCCTGACCAAGTCTGGCCTCGTTAAGATTATCCAAACCTATGGTCATACTAACTACGGCACTGGCCTTAACCATAAGGAAGTTTATCAGTTGCTAGACAAGATTGGCTACAATAATATTGAACTCGCCTACGCTCTGGATGGTGGCGGTTCAACACGGATGTACACCAAGACTGATGATGGGCAAGAAGAGGTCTCAGGAGCCAAGGTAGATCAGCGAATCAGTCGGATTTTCTTCTACCTAGCCCCTAAAAACAGTGGTAACCTGGATGACGACCAAGGTTACACCAATCCTGACATGGCCAAGGCCAATCAGTCTGTTTCTATTACGGCTAACCAATTTTTCGCAGCCAAGGCCGCAGGACAAGACTATGTCCCAGGTACCAGCTACAAGGTTCATGAGCAAGCTGCTAAGGGAAACACTCCAGCTCCACGGGGAGAGCAAGGAGACCCAGGGGCAGAGAAAGCTGGCCAAGAAGCTAGCTCCAAGTCTAATCAGGGTCCAGATCAGACTTCTACTAGTCCTTCTGCCGACCCACAAGTCAATCAGGCTGGTTTAGGTTCTAGCGTCTCAAGTAGGCAAATAAATAAGTCAGCTGGTGGACCTCAATCTCAAGCCCAACAGCAGGCTTTCCAAGCCAAACAAGGGCAGGAACGCTTGCCTAAAACTGGCGACAAAGGGCGCTTAGCCATGATGGCTGGACTAGGCCTAGGTATGGTTGCTATTGCTGGTTTGACCTATCTAGCCAAACGTAAGAAATTCTAGCTTCAAAAGAGTAGCCGGCCTTTCGGCGACCTTTTCTTAAGACTAGCCCTGACTTTAGAGAAAGCTTCTTTCAAACCAGCCATACGTTTGAAAAGCCCAAAAGTTAAGAGACCTGTCTTTCAGTCCGACTTTCTAGCCTCTAGCTGAAATGCTCCCGCCTTGGATCTTAAATGAGAAGGTCTCAGAACAGCTTTCTTAACCTTAGAGGTTAGGACAGACAGTCATGAGGATTTCCTCCTCACCCATAAAAATGCCTAATCTTGGAAGATTAGGTATAAAAAAGTCCTAGCCTCCTTGAAATTAAGGAGTGAGGCCAATTGATTTTTGGAAAATCGCGATTTTGGTCCCGCTCTCTAAAAGGCTTATTTCTAGGCTGTTCATTTTGATTTTTTCTACTATTTACGTTAAAATAGGACATAATGAGAAAGAGAATAAAACCGATTGTCGTTTATGTCTTTTTAGGCTTAATCGGTCTTCTTTTGAGCATTGCTGCTGTAGTAGTCTCCAATGCCCATAGCACTGCCTTACAGGCTGCTAAGAAGAACCAACCATCAACTACTTCCACTAGTCAGGTCCAGACATCTACGTCAAGTTCGACAGATGCAGATTTTAAATTAAATCCGATTGTCGATATCTCAGGATGGCAGTTGCCCAAACAGATCGATTACGATAGTTTGGCCAAGAACGTCTCGGGGGCCATTGTCCGTGTCTATGGAGGATCAAAAATCTCCAAAGACTCCAATGCTGCCCACTCCTCTGGTATTGATAAATCCTTTAAGACCCATATTAAGGAATTTCAAAAACGTGATGTTCCTGTGGCTGTCTATAGCTACGCTCTTGGTTCTTCTAAAAAAGAGATGCGCGAGGAAGCAAGGATTTTCTATAAAAACGCTTCTCCCTATAAGCCAACCTATTACTGGATTGACGTTGAGGAAGATACCATGAAGAATATGGATGCGGGTGTAGAGGCCTTTCGGGCTGAATTAAAACGCTTGGGGGCTGAACACGTTGGTATCTATATTGGAACCTACTTCATGACCGAGCAGGAAATTTCTGTGAAAAAGTTTGATGCTGTCTGGTTGCCAACCTACGGCTCTGACTCAGGTGTTTACGAGGCCCAACCAGAAACCGATGTTGACTATGACCTCCATCAGTACACTTCTAAAGGGTCTCTGCCTGGTTTTGACCATACCCTTGATTTAAACCAAATCAACCCTAACAAGAATAAAAAAGAAACCTTTGAAAAACTTTTCGGTCCAGTCGACCAGTAAAAGAAAAGGTAGAAATCCCAAGTAGAGTCTGGAGACCAACCTCCAGGCTCTATTCTTATGGCTCATTGTCAACTGTAGTGGGTAACTTATAGTGAAATACGAGAGAGGACCATTCTTATCCAGGCCTGGCCACGTGCTCATCAGCAGATAAGACAATAAATGATACCACTAGAAAATTTTTAGTCCAAACGAACGATGCTGTTAAGGCAATGCTAGCAAGGTGGCAGGCCTATTATAATCAATTCTAATATGCTATAATATGCTTGAAATAGGAATTTTAAAAGGAAAAAATGGCTAAGAAAAAGAAACTAAAAAAGACCTTGGTTGACCAAATTTTGGACAAGGCCAAGATTGCTCATGAATCTCTTGACTTTAATGGACTTGATGGCGAGTTACCAGCTGGTATTGAGCGCTCCAGTATCTTTAAGACCCTAGCTCTGATAGGAGACAAGACGGGGCCCCTTATCGGTATTGTACCTATTACTGAGCATCTCTCAGAGAAGAAATTTGCCAAGGTTTCTGCTAACAAAAAGGTTTCCATGATTCCCCAGAAGGATTTGGAAAAGACAACTGGCTATATTCATGGCGCTAATAACCCTGTCGGAATTCGCCAAAGGCATAATTTCCCCATTTACATTGACCAAGTTGCCCTAGAGATGGGGCAGATGATTGTCTCAGCTGGTGAGCTCAAGCGCTCCATTCGGATTGATAGTCAAGTCTTGGCAGATTTTGTCTCTGCTGATTTTGCAGATATTAAGGAGTAGCTATGCGCTTATTGGGTAATTTGATTTGGTTTTTCTGCTCGGGGCTCTGGGCGGGACTGGTCTGGTTTGTGGCAGGGCTTGTTCTCTGCCTAACCATTATTGGCATTCCTTTTGGTATCCAATGCTTCAAGATTGCTTCCTTTGGCCTCTTTCCCTTTGGGAAGGATGTGGTGCCGGCCTCTAGCTTTTCCAGCCTCTTCTTTAATATCCTCTGGATTATCCTTATTGGCTGGGAATTGGCTTTGATGCACTTAGTGAGCGCAGTCCTACTTTGCCTGACCATTATCGGGATTCCTTTTGCCTTGCAATCCATTAAGCTTGCCGCCATCAGTCTCTTTCCTTTTGGCGTCAGCATCCAAGAACATTATTAAAATAGAAAGTTAACCTAACCTATGCGTTTATATTTTGTCAGACACGGAAAAACCCAGTGGAACCTGGAAGGTCGCTTCCAAGGTGCTAGAGGCGACTCCCCTCTTTTAAAAGAATCCGTAGAAAATCTTAGGAAATTAGGACGCTACCTGGCAGATATCCACTTCGATAAGGTCTACACTAGTGATTTAAAGCGAGCCAGAGATTCGGCTTTCTTAATTATGGAGGAAAATCTGGTACCGACCGAAATTACTCCAGTTAGACCCTTAAGAGAATGGAATCTAGGACGCTTGGAAGGGCAGAAAATCTCGACCATCGCTTCGATTTATCCTAAACAGATGGAGGCTTTCCGCTATAATCTAGCCAAGTTCGATAATGATTTCTTTGAAGCAGAATCTGTCTATCACGCCACCCGTCGGGTCGCTGACTTCGTGGCTGGCTTGGATTATGAGCATGACCAAAACGTTCTCTTGGTTGGGCACGGAGCCTGCTTTACCGCTGCAACCAACTACCTCCTGGGCTTTGAGTCAGGGCAATTGCGGCGTTATGGGGGGCTTGATAATGCTAGTGTCACCATCCTTGATAGTAAGGATGGCAAAGACTTTGAGCTTATTCGCTGGAATGACACTTCCTACTTGGAAGGTCATACTCAATAAAAATCAAAAATAGCCAAGGCAAGGAGCAATGACATCAAGTCACTAAAGTGACTGATGTCAAACGGCAATCTCCATAGCGATTGCCTAGCTCCCTTACTAACCTCACAAAGTTGGTAAAATCGACCAACTTTGCTCCGCGTCGCACGAACTGAAGACAGCTCAAAAGGTCTGGGAGACCTTTTGAGCCACCTGCGGTTCGTGCGATGCCTCGGGTCTTTCGATTTTCATTGAGTATTAGTTTACATATTTGATTCCATAGTGAAACTTCTGGTTGGGACGGATTTGTCTTTGGAAACCAAAATCTTCAAAGACCGAGTCCCTAAAATGCCCTTTAATAATGATGGCCTTGCTGGCTACCCGAGTGGCCTCTGCCATCAATTCTGGACTTAGTCGAGACTGGTTGGCTAGCGGTTTTAGACCAGCCAGATTTTTGGACTCTGCGATTTCCTGGCTAAACATGGGGTCAAAATAAATAACATCGAAGCTCTTATCCTCCTGGTCTTGCAAATAGGACAGTGCTTCCCGATTGAAGGTCCGGATGGAGCGCATAGCCCTATCCAAATCAGGATTACCAGATTGAAAGTGGGCGAGACCCTGGCTAACAATCAAATGAATGAGAGGATGGGACTCAAGGGCTGTGACGTTATGGCCTGCCCAAGCCATAACAATACTATCGCTGGCCAGTCCCATAGTGGCGTCGAGAATCTTCAAAGGCTGGGTCCCCAGCAAATCTAAGAGGGGATCGTGAGGCGCCTTAATGCGCAAACTAGCCGTATCAGGATGAAGGACGAGCCGACCCCCCTGGGGGTGAACTAGGACCAATTTGTCCTGATAGACGACGAGGGCTGAAGCCAGCCCACCCGTCAGCTTCTTTAGAGACTGCTTTCGCCTTTCCAGATAAGTAAAAGAATATTCTTGAGCCAGGTCTTGGGCCCTTTTCACCAAGTTAGAATCCTCGCTCAGACTGGTTGTGACAATAGTTTTCATACGGATATTATAGCAAAAATCAAGAGTCCAAGGTGACTCTCGATTTGTCCTGCCTAGAAATTAAAAAGCAAGGAAGATGGAAGATGATAGAGAGATTAGTTTTTTTCTGTCCCATGTAGCGAGAAAGGAACTTTTCAAGGTTTTTTCATCTGTCATCTATTTGCTACTCACCACTTTACGTAAATACCAATAATAGATTCCAATCAAGCATAGAATAACTAGATCCAAAGCGAAATGCCAGCCAAAAATTTGAATCCGATTTCTAAAGAGACAGGTTACTATTACTAATAGGACATCTGCCCAAAAAGCTAGACCAGCCAGAGAAACAGCCGATTTATTTTTGAAAATATAGAAGATTGGAGTCAGTATTCCCCCCAATAAGTTACCTATCCACAAGATCAAAAGGAAGATAGGATAGTTGGTGAAGTAATCCTTGATAGCCGGGGTATAAAGTTCCGCAAAATAAGCCCGATTATGGGTCACCACCATGATAAAATCATAGCAACCAACCAGATTTAAGGAGAACATTAAGACTGCAAAGCAGATACCCCAAATAGTTAATTTTTTCATTTTAGTAACCTCATTTCTTTAAAAGCTTGGACGAAAAAGTCACTGTTTATTAAAGCTAAGCCTTGATTGATATCGCCTAAAACCATAAGCTCATCACCTTTCTTGATCTTAAAAAGTTTTCTCGCTCGTGCGGGAATGACAATTTGGCCTCTCTCTCCAACAGTTACTGTGCCAAAGACATATTTACCTTCTGTAGGCTTAGACATAAAGGGTAATTCATCTCCCTTAACCAATTCGTCTAAACTAATCTCAAAAATTTCTGCCAAGCGACTTGAAGAGATAATATCCGGTAGGCTCTCGCCCAATTCCCATTTACTAAGGGTCTGGCGAGACACTCCGACCATTTCAGCTAGTGTTTCCTGAGAATAGTCTGCCTTTTTTCTAAGTGACTGAATTGTTTTATTAATCATACTTTTCTTACCTCTTTTTTAGATTCATTATATGGGGTTTTTATTGGATATTCAAGCAAGTATATTGGCAAAACAAACGGTTTTTGTTGATAATCGTAGCAAAAAAAGCCCTACAGGGCTTCTTTCACTAGCTTATTTAGTTGCTTCTTCGGCTGGGCGGGATTTGCGGGCAATATCAGCCTGGATGTTGTCTACAAACTCATTCAGGCTTTCAGTATGGGTTTGCTTGCTACCATAGCGGCGGACATTGACCGACTTGTCAGCCATTTCTTTATCGCCAACAATCAATTGATAAGGAATTTTGTGCGTTTGACTTTGACGAATCTTATACTGCATCTTTTCGTTACGTTCGTCAACATCGACACGCACACCATGATTACGGAGTTCCTTAGCTACCTCCCAAGCATAATCAGCATGTGCTTCGTTAGAAACTGGAATAACAGTAACCTGATGTGGAGCCAACCAAGTCGGGAAGGCACCCTTGTAGGTTTCAATCAGGTAAGCAGTGAAGCGTTCCATGGTTGACACGATACCACGGTGAATCATAACTGGACGGTGTTCTTCCCCATCAGCACCAATATAGGTCAATTCAAAGCGTTCAGGGAGTAAGAAATCTAATTGGATGGTTGATAAGGTTTCATCATTACCAAGAGCAGTCTTAACTTGGATATCCAGTTTTGGACCGTAAAAGGCAGCTTCCCCTTCTGCTTCATAGTAATCTAAGCCCATATCATCCATGGCAGCCTTAAGCATGCGTTGAGATTTTTCCCACATCTCGTCATCATCGAAATATTTATGCGTATCTGCAGGATCACGATAAGAGAGGCGGAAGCTATAATCGGTGATATTAAAATCTTCATAAACATCAATAATCAATTGAAGGGTTTGTTTGAATTCATCTTCCACTTGATCTAGTGCAACGAAGGTATGACCATCATTGAGGGTCATTTCCCGAACCCGTTGCAAACCTGACAGCGCCCCAGATTTTTCATAACGGTGCATCATACCAAGTTCCGCAATCCGAATTGGCAATTCACGGTAAGAATGCACGTGATTTTTATAGACTTGAATGTGGTGGGGACAGTTCATTGGACGCAGAACGAATGCTTCACCGTCACCCATATCCATGGTTGGAAACATATCTTCACGGTAGTGATCCCAGTGACCTGAAGTCTTATAGAGGTCAACGGAAGCAATCGGTGGCGTGTAAACGTGTTGGTAACCAGAGGCCACTTCACGGTCTGTGATGTAGCGCTCAATGGTACGACGAATAGTAGCCCCATCTGGCAACCAGAAAGGCAAGCCTTGTCCAACTTCTTGTGAAATCATAAAGAGGTCAAGTTCCTTACCGAGCTTACGGTGATCGCGTTCCTTGGCTTCTTCCAGGCGCTTGAGGTAGGCCTTAAGGTCCTTCTTATCAAACCAGGCCGTACCGTAAATCCTTTGCATCATGGCATTATCGCTATTTCCACGCCAGTAGGCACCAGCCACATTCAATAGATGAAAAACTTGGATGCGGCCAGTTGATGGGACGTGAGGACCACGGCAGAGGTCCACGTATTCCCCCTGACGGTAGATGGTCAGACCACCAGCATCTTCCGAGTGTTCTTCAATCAATTCCAATTTGTAAGGGTCGTTCTTGAAGATTTCCCGAGCCTGGTCCTTGGTCACTTCCTCCCGAATGGATGGGAAGTTTTCCTTGACGATCTTCTTCATTTCTTCTTCGATCTTTGGTAGATCTTCATTGGAAATTTGACCAGCCCCATTATCGGTATCATAGTAGAAGCCATCCTCAATAGCTGGACCGACACCTAGATGAATATCTGGGAAAAGGCGACGAGCTGCTTGGGCAAAGAGATGGGCAGCAGAGTGGCGCAAAATTCCTAGAGCATCTTCGTGGTCGGGTGTCACGATTTCCAGGCTACCATCTTGGGTGATTGGCCGAGTCGTATCAATCAGTCTATCGTTGAGTTTCCCAGCCAAGGCTTTTTTAGCCAGAGAATTGGAAATAGTTTGAGCAATCTCAAAGGTTGTGATGCCAGATTCAAATTCTCGAACAGCACCATCAGGAAAAGTAATCTTGACCATAGTGGCCTCCTTATGATTTTTATAATGTTTACCAAGGCAGAAAAATAGCCTCACCTCCAAAAAGGACGCAAGACTACGTGGTACCACCTTAGTTCGTCAATAGCCAAGCTATTGACCTTGTGTTTGGCTTTAAGGGAGCCACCCTTCTATGTTTCCATAAAAACAGGGAAGGAGTATTTCTTGATAGACCTGTGCTTTTCCAGCGACCAAGCACTCTCTAAAAAGTCAAACACAAAAAACATATCTTCGATTTTTATTATAACAGGAAGAAGGAAATTTTCAAGTTCTAGTGGAAATTTCTACGGCAGATGGACAAAAATTATTGTAGATATAATAAAACTAACAAGGTAATTGGAATTAGGAAATCCGGAAGGATGATGACAACATTACCAGCATTGGTATTATGACTAATAATCAATTCTCTGATATGATTGATGCCAGCCCCAATTAGAAAAAAAGAGAGAACAATTAATAGAGGTAGAGAATTTTGTCCATTATTGGACAAGCCACAGTAGACCCCACTAACTCCAATTCCCAAAGTTATCAGACCAAGCTCTTTCTGAAAGCCATTGGAAGTCCAACCTATTGACCGAGCTACCCTCTCACTAAAGATAAAATGTCCAAGAAATCCAAAGACCCCAAAAAAACCAATACCAAAGACCAGGTGGGCCTGTAAAAGACTAGTAACCAGACCTTTTTCTGGAAAAATAAAAGCAATCCTAAAATCCAACTGATCACATATGAAATAATGTAGGCCATTTTTTATTATCAACCTTCTAATGATCCGTTCTACGGTTTAAAATTAGGCACTTAGCCCAAGAAATCTCTAATGGATTTAACCATCCTGACAGGGGCCTTGACCACCTTGCGAGAGGTTTTGACTGTGGTCTGAACCGCCTTCTTTGGTAGTCGAACAGCTGACTTGACCAGGCGGACTGAGCGGTCGGTTGGACTGCCCTCGATTGTTAGAGAGAATTTATCAGCCTTGTTGGTGGAATAGGAAATGAGGACATCCAGATAAAATTCATAGACGGATTGGCCAAAATGCTCTGCTGAAACTTCGTAACGCTTACGTTGCAACTGCTCCTGGGTCAAATCAGGAGTCAGGGCAATGGCATCCAAGATGGTGTCAGCTATATCAATATCATTATAGAAGAGGCTACCAAACATTCGATTGGTAATCAGATCATCTAGATAGGGATTGCCATGGGCAATGATGGGGGTCCCCATAGCTAGGCTTTCGATGTAGGTCAAGCCCTGGGTCTCGCTGGTCGAAGCTGAGATGAAAAAGTCAGCCGCCTTATAATAGACCTCGGTTTGGTCATGGGGAATCATACCCGTGAAAATCACTGCAGACCCCAGATTGAGCTCTTCTGCTTGTTTCTTAAGCTCAGGAAGATAAGGCCCATCTCCAACAACGACTAGCTTGACCCGCTGGTTCTCTGTCAGTACCTTGGGGAGGGTGGACAAGACAGCCTGAATATTTTTCTCGGAGGAAATCCGTGACAGGCTAAGGAGCATGGTTTCATCTTGCTCAATCCCCAGATTTTCACGCAAGTCCGCCACATCTTCATCCGTCACTTGGTCGCAGGTAAAATCTTCCAAGGGAATCCCTGTTGGAATGACCCGCTTGGGAATCTTAACGCCGTAACCATCCAGCAGATTCAAGACAATCCGACTAGGGCAAACGACCCCATCTAAATCTTTAAGATAGCCTCGCATGATGTATTTGACCATGCTGGGACGAATGAGCCGCCCCTTGGCAATGTAATCCACATAATCCTCGTACTGGGTGTGATAGGTGTGGACAACAGGAATATGCAGGGCAGCTCCGACCCATTTTCCCAAAAGACCCAGACTAAATTCGGTCTGGGTATGGATAATATCTAGTTGATAATCTTTAGCAATCTTATAGGCCGTGATGACGCCACGATAGACGACCCGACGATCTGAAAAAGAAACAAAAGGAACACTAGGCAGACGAATAATGGTCGGGTCTTCAAAGCGCTTGACTCCTTTGTCTGTCCCTGTAAAAATATAGACTTCGTGCCCCTTTTTTTCCAGCTGATCCTTTAGGGTCTTGATACTGGTTGCCACGCCCGAAACCTGGGGATAGTAGGTATCGGTAAATAATCCTATTCGCATCTTACAACTCCATAACCTTCTGGTAAACATCTGCTAACTGTTTAGCAACATTTTCAAGCGAACGAGTCTTAGCGACCTCATAACCTGCCACTCGCTTATCAACTTCCTTATTGATGGTGCGATAGAGACTGGCGACAAATTCCTCGTTATCTTGACAGAGCTCAGCCGAAGACTCATCAATCCAGCCCTGATAAACAGGAATGTCCCTGAGAACAACTGCTTGGTGACTTGCCAGAGCCTCTAGGACCACAATGCCTTCGGTTTCTTCATAGGAAGGGAAGAAGAAAGCATCTGCCCCACTCATCGCCCCTTCAAAAATAGCACCCTTGAAGTAGCCAGGAAAGAGGACATTATCAGGATGATCCTTTTCAACGACCTTGCGGATATCGGCTGGAATAACCAGTTCATTGATTTTACCGAACCAGATAAAGCGAACCTCTGGCATCTGCTCGGCTACCTTGACAAAATCAAGGATGCCCTTGCGCTTGAAATAAAGTCCTGCTGAGACAACAACCTTTTGGCCTTCTTTAATCTCGAAATAGTCTCGAAAGGCCTGCTCTTTCTCAGGGCTGGGCTGGTATTTGGCCAAATCAATCCCATTAGAAATAGCTGAAATAGGAGTGGTGACGCCATAATTTTCAATTAAAGACTTGGAATACTCAGAAGGGGTGATAATATAGTCGGCCGCCTGATAAATCTTAGTCAAATAGGTCTTGAAGACCGGTGCCACTAGGTTTGACCCGATAAAAGAATTCCTGAAATCCTCCATGGTGGAGTGACCGTGGACAATGACCTTCTTGCCCTGCTTCCTAGAAGAATTCAGCAAAGCCAGGCTCTTTGGACCATAGGTATTGATGTGGACAATATCGTAATTATCCTTGGGGTCGGTCGTATAGGGAATGCCAGCCATCTTTAAAGCCCGCTCTTGGTGCTTGATAGCCCGACCAATACCTGATTTACTAATCAGGTGTTCACCTTCCAAATAGAGTAATACTTTCATAAGCTCTATTATAGCCTATTTTTGCCTAAAATTCATAACTTACAAAAGCTAGGAGCTTAAAATCAGCCATTATAAAAACCAAGGGAACTTATTCTGAGACGAAATCTCCTTGGTTTTAGTGATTTTTCCTAGACTAAGTTCCACTTCGTTATAAAGTGGAACTTGCTTTGGGAATTTAGCAAAATCAGCACGAATGGCCTAGCATTCAAGCCTGACACAAATGATTTTGACTCCAAATAGTCAAGGCAGACCTCGGATTTAAGAACTTGGAGGTCTGCTACCGGTTATACAAGAACCCAGACTCGGCAAACTGACAGCCAAAAAAGAGGTTGGGACAGACAGCCTAACCTCGTTACTTTTTCAACATGACGCAGTAGTTGATTTGCGATGTGGCAAAGTCATCTGGCTACTAAAAGTAGCCGATGACTAACAGTAAGCACTATTGTACTTACTTAGCCACCTCACTAGCTACGCTAAAACTATCGATATTATAGTTTTAGCGTAGCGTCGTGTTATTTATTAATGCACATGCTAGTGAAACAGCGGTAAGGTCCCGCTCTCTCTATTAGAAAGTCGTCTATCTGAGTATCAAGCCACGAATGTAGTTATGACGGCGCATCCGTTTTTCCCGAGAATTGTATTCTTGAGCAGCTAGGGAAGCCAAGAGAAAAACCAAGATTTGTCCCAGATAGAGACTGGCTTGATAATTGAGCCCCAATACCAGGTCCACAATCAGGCTCAACACGGCCCAAACCATGGCGAGGTTATAGGGCAGGTAGTTGGCTAAGTTTCTCTTGATGGGTGCTCGCATATTCTTGATCAGACCAATCGCAACCAATACAGCTACCAAGAGATTGAGAACCAGTCCAATCATAACCAAGCTAGATCCCGGCTTAAAGGGGCCTAGAGGACTAACTAGGTCTAGGGATTTTCCCCAGAATAGATGGGATAAAATACCAAAAAGCGTTAAGACAAGGGTCAAGCCTTCCATTAGAAGGAGGCCCCTGTTAGCGACGGTGTAGATGTCGCGAGTTTTTAAAAATTTAAGCATAATCACTTTCCTTTCTTATTACAAATCTATTATAGGAAAGATGGCGCAAAAAAAATAGCGACATTCATGTCGCCTGACACAGATGTCGCCTTTTGGCTCGCTTTTATTTCGAGAAAGTCTATTTCATTTCGCTAAACTTTAGCTTCACGTCAATCTCTAGCCTCGCTAGAGAAGCATTATTGGATAACTTCTTGGTTGACCCAGACGGAGACGGATTGACCTTGGACAGGGAAGTCTGCCCAGCCATACTGACCAATTTGAACCTGGTCAGGGCAATTATCCATGATGTCGACAAAGGTCTTACCAGCGTTGGCACTTCCCATCTCCATCCGCTTGGAGCTGGCATCCCCATTTGAAATCACAACTGCCGAGCCATCTGGATGTTCCTCATCCCCTAGATTGACCCAACCGATACAATTGGGATCATCAAAATAATCAAGTTGCTCCCCGTAAACGTGGTTTTTACGGACATAGAGGAGGCTGTCTAGTTCGCGCTTAAAGTCCTGCTGGGCAAACTCACCAGAAATACCATAGTAATCTCCGTAGAAGACACAAGGTAGCCCCTGCTGACGCAAGAGAATGAGGGCATAGGCAGCAGGCTTGAACCACTCTTCCACACAGGATTCCAGAGCCTGTCCTCTTTGAGAATCGTGGTTATCGACAAAGGTCACGGCAAAGGTCTCTGAATTTTGCATCAGGCTACCTTCAAGAATCTGACTGAGATCGTAATTCTCCTTTTGCTGACCAGCTTCAAAGAGATTCATGTGAAGGACCACATCAACGAGGTCAAAAACCCCTTGGGTCTCCTCAATATAATCCAGATTGGCCTGGGCATCATTTTTCCAATATTCCGCAAAGGCATAGAGGTCAGGCTTGACTTCTTCTTTGATGTAGCTAATAAAATCGGTCATAAAGCTGGCCTTGATATGCTTGACGGCATCCAAACGAAAGCCTGAAACACCAGTCGTTTCAATGAACCACTTGACCCAGGTTTTGAGATGGTCGACCACCTCAGGATGTTCAAAATCAATATCATCAAACATGAGGTAGTCATAGTTCCCATTCTCGCTATCAACCTGACTGGTATCCGCCCAGCCCTTATTGATACCCTGAATCATGTAAATGCCTCTTTGGTTATTGCTGGCATCATAGTCCACACCAGTGAAATGGTACCAGTGCCACTTGAAATCACTGTAGGTATCATGGCGACCTGGAAAATCAAATTCGGTCCAAGCTTCAATCTCAAAGATTTTGGAAACCATCTCCATGCGGTTTTCAGGATTGACCTGAATAACTTCAAAGCGCTCCTTCTTGTCTCCTCCAGCCTTGTGGTTGAGGACAATATCAGCCATGGTTCGAATATCCAAGTCTTCCAAGGCCTGGATAGCTCTGAGATAGTCTTCCTTGGTCCCGTACTTGGTTGCTACGGTGCCCTTTTGGTCAAATTCTCCCAAATCATAGAGGTCATAGACCCCATAGCCCACATCATCTGGACCGGTTCCCTTAAAGGCAGGTGGCAACCAAACCATACTGATTCCTAGGTCTTTAAGATGGCCTGCATCATCTGCCAAACGCTGCCAGTGCTGACCATCTGCCGGCAGATACCATTCGAAATACTGCATTAATGTAGCATTTGTCATATCTTTCTCCCCTTTTATACTCTTCGAAAATCAAAATTTTCCCACGGGTAAAGTCACTCTATGATTTCTCATTAGAGTGACTGCGAAAACTACGATTGTAGTTTTCTATATCCCTGACTAATTTCATAAAAACTGGAATATTGACAGTTTTTACTCCATGTCGCGTCGTTAACTCACTTTGCTGTACTTACTGAGGAAAGCAAAGCTTTCCCGATTTCCAACCTCAAAAGGTCTGGGGGACCTTTTGAGCTATCTTCACTTCGTGCGATGCGGAGCAAAGTTGGTCGATTTCAACAACTTTGTGAGGTTAGTAAGGGAGCTAGGCAATCGCTATGGAGATTGCCGTTTGGGAGTAAGACAGAAGGAATTTGACAGATGTCAAAACCTTCGTTGTCTTACCCCAGCAAGGGTGACTAGCTGTCTGCTGTGCCACAAAGTGGTGCAAAGATAGCAGACACCTACTGCGACATCAGTCACTTTAGTGACTTGATGTCATTGCTACTTTCCTCGGCTAATTCGATTTTCCTTGAATATTATTTCTCTTTTAAAATTTTCGTCTCTTAGTTTAGCACAGCTGGCTTATTTATTAAACAAAAAAGCTAGCCAATCTGATGAGAAAAGGTCTGCCAAGACAGACCTTTCATCTTTTCTATTGAGATAAGTACTACTCAACTCGGTGCCTTTTTAGAGGCTGGATTGGCGCTTGCTGATACCGTGGTTGAGAATGATGTCATGCTCATCCAGCTCTTCCTTGTTCATAATCTTGGTCAACATCCGCATACTGACGGCACCCAAGTCATAGATCGGCTGACTGATGGAGGACAGGTTAGGGCGGGTGTACTTGACAATTGGCGAGTCATTGCTGGTGATAATTTCAAAATCATCTGGTACAGACTTTCCAGCTTCAAAGAGACCGTTGAGCAGACCTGCCGCCAATTCATCCTCACCGACATAGGCTGCTGTTGCTCCAGAATTTAGCACCCTCTTGGCTAGGGCAAAGCCCTCCTCATAAGAATAATTGGATTCAAAAACCAGACTCTCTTGGAATTTCATGCCTGCATTTTTTAGGCCAGTCTTATAACCCGTCAGGCGAAGCTTACCATTAATATCATCAATCAAGGGGCCTGACACAAAAGCAATTTTCTTGTGGCGCTGAGCCAAATCTGCAACCGCATCATTGGCAGCCTGTTCCTCATCAATATTAACACTTGGAAATTGCTTATCAAGATCAACAGTCCCTGCTAAAACAACGGGTGTACGGGAGCGGGAAAATTCCAGACGAACCCTATCGGTCAGATGGTGCCCCATAAAAATAATGCCATCTACCTGCTTGGCAAAAAGGGTGTTGATAACGTTGATTTCATTATCATCATTCTCATCGCTAGAGGCAAGAACAATATTATATTTGTACATGGAAGCAATATCGTCAATCCCCTTAGCCAGAATTGAAAAATAGCTGTTAGCAATATTAGGAATGACAACCCCCACCGTGGTGGTCTTCTTACTGGCCAGACCGCGGGCAACGGCATTAGGACGATAGTCCAGCCGATCAATCACCTCTAAAACTCTTTTACGAGTGTTTTCTTTGACATTTTTATTGCCATTGACTACCCGGCTGACAGTCGCCATGGAAACACCGGCTTCACGTGCTACATCATAAATGGTAATGGTATCATCAGTATTCATGCGAGCTCTCCCCTTTATCGAAAATTCTGGCTCTGTGCTGCCTTAAGCTCTTGGAAAGCAGCTAGAGATGTATATGAAAATTACGCTTTCACGATTATATTATCACATCTTGTAAACACTTTCAATAATTAAGAAGCAATTTTTTGAAATTTTTGTATGCCCTTTCAATTTTTGATTTATTAAGCTTTCGAAATCTCGGTAAACAAAGCCTTTCCTTTAGTCTAGATGTTTGAGGACAGCCTCCATCTTGGAAATTGCTTCAACCGGCAGGGCCGTATGGGGATATTTCTGGTTGAAGGAGAGGAGGAAGTCTTGTCTAACCTGCATTCTTTCGCGAATCAGTTGTTTGTAGTGGTGGTCGAAGGCCGGCACAGGGTACTTTTCCAGCTCCAGATAATTGATACCCTTGAGGGAGCCAAAGGGCTTGAAGGTTCCTTGGCCGTCAACGACAGATTCAATGATGTCCAGTGAGACTTCCTTAGGAATATGCTTGCCCATGTAGAGGCCGGTATTGATGATATAGCAGTCAACACCTGACTCGAAAAGAGAGCAGAACTTTCGAAAATCTTCGACTAGAGGATAAACACGAAATGGATTAGCGAAGGGTTCAATAATCAGATCCCTTTGCTGGCCTGAGAGATTTTCCGCATTGGAACGTTTGGTCATTAGGGTACAGCCCATGGTAGTGGCCAAAGCAGGATCATCAATTTTGAGGAGCGGAGGCAGACTGTCATCCTTCATAATCCAGAAAATAGCCTTGATTGGCTCATCGATACGGTCAACGCGATTGGGCGTTGCATAACGGGACTTAACTGTTCGACCGTTACCGTTGCGGATGTCTTCGGTGACCAATTTCTTGCGGCCGTTGGCATCCAGAGTCACCCCGCAATTCTGCACGGTAACAAAGTAATCCTGTTCTCGGTGCCCCGTTGGATAGTCATTGGTCTTATCAAAATAGGAGGGTTCCAAAGCAATGGAGGAACCATCCTTGGTTGAAATGATAAAGGCATCATCATGCAGGACCTGAATGTCATACTTGCCATTGTGCTTGGCATGAGTCAGAGTCGACTTTCCCGAACCAGACAGGCCAAAGAAGGAAGCAACATAGGCAGGGTCAGTAGCAGCTGTTTTCTTTCTGAAGATTTTTAAGCCTCCGTGACAGGCAACATAATCATTTCTGGCGGCGGTACTCCAGGCCAGGGTCAGGGTGGCCTTTTTGAGCTCACCAAAATACCGTAGACCCAATATCATGGCGCAATTATGCTGGACATCAAAGTAAACGAGGCCATCTGGATAATCAGGATGGGACCAATCGGGATCAAAGAAGATAAAAATATCATTTTCATTGTAGGACTTAGAAGCGACCAAGCGATTTTTGAAGGTCTCGTCCAAAATTTGGAAATTTAAGAGCCAGGAATAAAGGTTGGGACTCTCATCCTCAGGTACCATCAGATGGGCCCTAACCATGAAATCTTCATCCAGACCTACAACTGCTGACGAACGGTAGAAAGGCTTCTGTTTGGCCTGCAGGACCGCGTCCCGCACTAGGGAAAGGAGCTTTTGGTCCTCAGCTGGATTTCGACCGTAAATCCGTCTAGCTCTGGCAGTTCGGCCTACTACTGCTCCTGAATTGGTCAAAAGCACCCTAGCATAGGAAGGGAGCCCCAACTCCTTGGTGTGGATAATCGGCATATCTAAAATGACCGTTCCTGCAGCTGATGAAGCTAGCTGATAAGCTTCCTCCAAACTCTTAATGGGTTTAACATGATTTTCATAAAAAGCCGTTTCAATCACAGTTTTTAAAGGAGAAAAATAAGGGCTCTTTGCCCGCATTTCCTCATTAGCAAATTCTCGACGTGTTACCATTCCTAGTCCTCCTCTTGCTCCTGAAATTTTTTGCCGGCAGTTCCTAACTAGTTATATTGATCCGGCTAAATTTTTGGAAAATTTAGAAATTATTTTCTCAGGTCTATTCTAGCACAAAACAAGACAAAAAAGGGATAGAAATTTCTGCCTAGAGGAAAATTTTAGTAAGCCCTTGCAATTTAGGGGATTTTTTGAAAGAATAAAGGCAAGAATTAATTCAGAAAAAGAGGTTTTGACATGTCAAAAATCAATCAAATCCGTAACTATATCGCTCGGCATCAGGCTCGTCTGGCTATTGTTTCAGACCCTGTCACCGTCAATTATCTAACTGGTTTTGACTGCGACCCTCATGAACGCCAGATGTTTCTTTTTGTCTACAGCGACAATACTCCTATCCTTTTCGTCCCTGAACTAGAGGTCGCTAGAGCCTCTCAAACAGTCGATTTTGAGGTTGTCGGTTATCAGGATGCTGAAAATCCTTGGCAAAAGATTCGCTACAGCCTGCCAAGAATTGATTCCAAATCAATCTTTGTCGAATTTGATCACCTCAATGTGACCAAATTCAATGGCCTGCAATCGGTTTTCTTAGGTCGCTTTGAAAACCTGACCCCCTTTATCCAAGAGATGCGCCTGATTAAGTCAACCGATGAAATCAACAAGATGTTGGTGGCTGGTGTTTATGCCGACTACGCCGTTAAGGTTGGTTTTGACCATATTCGAGCTGGTCGGACGGAAATGGACCTGGTAGCTCAGATTGAATTTGACCTCAAGAAAAAAGGCATCAGCCAAATGAGCTTTGATACCTTGGTTCTGACAGGTAAGAATGCGGCCAACCCCCACGGTATCCCTGGCAAGAATCCGATTGAAAATAATGCCTTCCTGCTGTTTGATCTTGGCGTTGTATGTGAGGGGTATACCTCTGATATGACCAGAACCGTTGCGGTCGGTCGTCCTGATCCTTTCAAGGAAGATATTTACAAGCTCTGTCTGGAGGCCCAACTAACCGCCCAAGATTTTATCAAACCAGGCGTGACTGCTAGCGAGGTTGATGCAGCTGCCCGCAAGGTCATCGAAAAGGCTGGATACGGGGACTACTTCAACCACCGCCTGGGCCACGGCCTGGGAATGGATGTCCACGAATACCCATCCATCATGGCTGGTAATGATCTGGTCATCCAAGAGGGCATGTGCTTCTCGGTTGAACCTGGTATCTATATTCCTGGCAAGGTTGGGGTACGAATTGAAGACTGCGGTTACATCACCAAGGATGGCTTCAATCCTCTGACACAAACCCCAAAGAAACTGCAATATTTTGAACTCTAATACTCTTCAAAAATCCAATTCACTATAGCAAAAGCGAAATCCCACCTTTTCGGGATTTCGCTTTTTATATTCTATAAAATCTAGGTCTCATACTCATTCAAATTCTGATTTTGACTTTAATGAGTATTAGTCCAAGAGCAGGTGTCTGACTTGGTCAATCTTATCTTCTGGTAAAACGACGTTAATGGCATTACCAAGAATCAGCTTGGTCCCGCCTGAAACGATGTGACTCTTGCCATTTTCACGTTGACTGGTAATGAGGACATCCTTGGGTAATTCCAGCTGATAGACTGATTTGCCAGCAATTTTTTCGGAAACAGGTACTTCAATCCAGGTCAGAGGACTATCGTCTTCATGGGGCTGGTCTCCTTCAAGAAGGTTTTCCAGCATAGCCTCATAGACAGGGGCACCGCCCAGCAGGTCCATGACGATATAGGCCAGGAGGGTTGTTGTTCCCAAAGCCATAAGGTGATGGAGGTCGCCAACCATTTCGCAGACCAAAATCATGGCCGTTAAGGGAGCCTTAGAAATAGCCCCAAAGTAGGCACTCATGCCCAGAATAATGAAAATCGGAAATTCATTTTGCGAAATCCAGCCCAGATGAAGAAAGACACTACCGAAAAAGGCACCCAGACAAGCTCCCAGGGTCAAAATAGGCAGGAAGATGCCACCCGGTAGGCCTGAGCCATAGCTCATCATACTGTAGAAATAGCGGAGCAAGAAGAAGGCTAGAAAATAAAGAACTGGAGCCTGTAAAGATGAGAGCGAACGAACGAAGGCATTACCCCCGCCTAAGAGCTGGGGTGCCAGGTAGCCTAGAGGCATAATCAGAACAAAAGCAATGATACTGTAATATTGAGGTTGGAGGTGGAAGATTTTTCCCAGACGACTGTAATAGTGACCCATCCGCAAAACCAGCCACTCGTAGTGGTAGGCCAAAAGTCCTAAGAGAAGGCCCATAAGGACAAAAATAATGTAGGTAGATAAACGCGGGGTTGGCAGGTTATCAGGCATGGCTAGAACTGGGGTCTGTCCGAAGACCCGCAAGGAAATCAAATTAGCTGTCAGACTGGCTGACAGGGCCGTAATCCAGACTCGACTGGAAAAATGATGATAGACCTCTTCAACCACAAAGAGAAGACCCGCAATCGGGGCATTGAAGGCAGCTGAAACCCCTGCTGCTGCCCCACTAGCAATCAGGGTCCGCTCTTCTAATTTACTGAGCTTGAGGTAGCGGGCTAGCCCCTTACCGCTAACGGCACCAACCTGAATACTAGGTCCTTCACGCCCCAGCACAAGACCGCTGGAGATTCCCAGCACGCCCGCCAGAAATTTCTTCCAAAGAATGGACCACCAGTTCTGGCTCATCAGGCCCTTGAGCTCGGCCTCAACTTGTGGGATACCCGATCCCTTGATGTCTGACTCGGACACAATCAAGCGACCGATAATAAGGCTAAAAATCAGATAAATCAGAAGAATAATGATTAAAATCCAAGGAAGGTTGTGGGCCAATATAAATCCCTTTTGGAATTGCTCAAAAATAATTGTAATGAGATAGCGAAAAAGGCTAACCGTAAAGCCTGAAAAAAGGCCAACTAAAATTCCTCGAAAAACGGAGGTCAGAATTGAACTGGATAAATAGCCAAATTCCTTCCGTTGATTTTGCATGATAACTCCTTTAACTGAATTTTTTGACATAGCTTATACTCAATAAAAATCAAAAATAGCTAACGGCAATCGCTGTGGAGATTGCCTAGCTCCCTTACTAACCTCGCAAAATTGGTGAAATCGACCAACTTTGCTCTGCGTCGCACGAACTGCAGGTAGCTCCAAAGGTCTGGAAGACCTTTGGAGGTTGGAAATAGGGAAAGCTTCGCTTTCCTCAGCAGGTACGGCAAAGTGAGTTAACGATGCGACATAGAGTAAAAACTGTCAATATTACAGTTTTTATGAAATTAGTCAGGGATATAGAAAACTACAATCGTAGTTTTCGTAGTCACTCTAAAGAGAAATCATAGAGTGACTTTATCCATGGGATTGTTTTGATTTTTGAAGAGTATTAGCTGAAAAATGAAGCCTGATAGGCAAGACCCCTAACCTTGGGCACCCCTCAAACTTCTTCTCATGAGCCTAGCTGCTTTTGCAGAGAAGGTCTGATGTCACCTGTAGCATTTTACATCCTTTTAAATCCTTAGCCCTGCTCGGTCTGGAAAAGATAGGCTGCCCCAATTAAATTGGCATGATTATGGTGGCGACAGGCGACGATGTCTGGCCTTTCGATGATGGTGCTGACAGGGGCTACCTCCTCCTTAAGTCGGTCAAACTGTCGGTTAATTTCCTCTAAAAGCAGGGGCTGGGCACTAATACCTCCGCCGATGGCGAAGCGTTCTAGATCTAGGGTCGTCTGTAGGTTGAGAATGGTCAGGGCCACATAGCGACAGTAGTCTTCAAAAATTGAATAGACCCGCTTATCTTTCTGCTCGAGGGCTTGAAACACGGACCTGCCATCGGTTTTATCAGCCAGACCAAGAAGCTCGGCCAATCGCTGAACGAGAGCGACAGCTGACACCTCAACACCACGCATCTCGCCAATCTCAATCTTGGCTAATTTTGGAGGTAAGAGAAAGGTCAACTCACCAGCTTGAAAATGAGTGCCTTGATAGAGTTGACCATTTAAGACCAGACCACCACCCAGACCGGTTCCTAGTACCAGAGCAGCAGCATTTTGACAGCCCTGCAAATTCCCCCTTGCCAGCTCAGCTAGAACAGCTGCCTTGCCATCATTAAGGGCACTAGCTGGCAGGCCATAGGTTTTGGCAAAATAGTCCTTAACTTTAAAGTCATGAAGAAAGGGCAGGGTGCCGCCGTAATAGATAATGGACTGCTTGGTATCAATGGTTCCAGGGGCACTGATGGCAATCCCCGAAATCTGCAACAGGACCGGTTGGATAAGGTCGTCAAAGAGAGCCAGACAGTCTGACAGATTATCTGGAGAAGGCAGGGGAGGAAAGGTCGCTTCGATTTGATAATCATCAGAAACCAGTCCCGACTTGATTTGCGTTCCTCCTATATCTATGGGCAAAACTATCATACTAGTCTCACCTTCCTTTGGAATGCTTCTAAGTTAATCTTATCACAATTTTTCCTAAGATTGGCAGGAATTTTCGGAAAATGTTATCATGAAAGCATAAAAGCTGGGAGGGGAAGGACCAGCCAGGAAGACTTTAGCTTGGTACTCAAAACAGGTAAGTTTGGGGAATTAGGATTGACATCGTCAGGAAACAACCAGCCATTTTCCCTAGGGTTTTTCACATTAGTAGGGGGTGGCTAGACTAGTTCCTAACTAATCAGCCCCACTTACTACAACTTCCTTTCAAAATTGAAAAATCCTGAAAGAAAGCTTCCTAGCTTTAAGGAGCCCAGCAGATTGGTCACTCTTTCTCATTTTTAGAGTACCCGCTGGGCTAAATCACCACTTCCACTCCCAAAAAATTGATGGTTCATACAAAAATAGTGAGGCTGGCCCTCACTCAACCTCTGGAAGGTAGGTAAGACATGATAAATGATGCTATAAAAAAACAGATTCGCCAGGCCTTTGACCGGCGAGTAGCGGTCCGTGTTTACAAGGATCAAGAAATCCCTCGGGAGGATATGGAAGCTATTCTTGACACAGCTTGGCTTAGTCCCTCTTCTATCGGCCTAGAAGGCTGGCGCTTTGTCGTTCTAGACCGCCAGCACATTAAAGATTTGGCTCCTGAGCTCAAGGAAGTTGCTTGGGGCGCTCAGTACCAGCTAGATACTGCCAGCCATTTTGTCCTTCTTCTGGCTGAAAAAGATGTCCGCTACGATAGTCAGCCTATTAGGGAAAGCTTAATTCGCTGAGGAATTACCGATTCGGCAGACCTGGAAGCTCGCCTAGCCCTCTACAAGTCCTTCCAAGAAAAGGATATGAAACTGGCCGACAATCCTCGAACCCTCTTTGACTGGACGGCCAAGCAGACCTACATTGCCCTAGCCAATATGATGACCTCTGCTGCCCTGATGGGAATTGATTCCTGCCCTATTGAAGGTTTTGATTATGATCAGGTCAATGCCATCTTGGCCAAACACCAGATTATCAAACCTGATAAGGAAGGTATTGCCAGCATGGTTTCCTTTGGTTATCGTCTGCGAGACCCCAAACACCCAAGAAGTCGCAAGCCGAGGGAAGATGTCATCACTTGGTTGGACTAATCCCTTAAGCATCATTATTAGAAAGAGAGTTAGCACTTATGAAATTTTTACACACCTGCGTTCGTGTCAAGGACCTAGAAGTCTCCATCAAATTTTATCAGGATGCCCTCAATTTTAAGGAAGTCCGACGCAATGATTTCCCTGAATATGAATTTACCCTAGTTTACCTGGCCTTTGAAGATGACCCAGACTACGAACTGGAATTAACCTACAACTACGGCCATGGTGACTATGACCTAGGTGATGGCTATGGCCATATCGCTGTTGGTGTTGACGACCTGGAAGCCAGCCACCAGGCTCACCAAGTAGCTGGCTACACCGTCACCGACCTCAAGGGCTTACCTGGCAAACCCAAGATGTACTACTTCATCACCGACCCAGACGGCTATAAGATTGAAGTGATCCGGCTTAAACAGTTTTTGGATTGATTAAAAGAAAAACGCTCCACAGTTACCTTAGACACAAAGGTTCAGGTCCTGTGGAGCTTTTTTTGGGTGACAAATTTACCGTTAAGTCCTATATTTAATTAAACCAACGGTTTAATTAAATAGGATAAAAAGGAAAACGACTATGGCTAGACGAAAAAAGGAACCCGTAGAAGCTCACCGCAGGGCTATTGCTCAAGCGGCCCACCAGCTCTTTATCGGCAAGGGGCTGGCAGCGACAACTGTTGATATGATTGCCAAAGCTGCAGGTTACAGCAAGGCAACCCTCTATGTCTACTTTAAAAATAAGGAAGAAACACCACAAATCTATAAAGATATATACCAATTGGGTTTGGAAATGAACCAGCTAATCAGCCGTTTTGTCCAATACGGTATTGAACTTAATTATTTGCAGGAAGGGCTGAACATTAATCACCTGACCATCTTTTTCTGGAGTGCTCTTTCGGGTATTATTCGCATGGCTGGTAATAAAAAGGCCTATTATCAACTTCTGAGCCTAGATAATCAAGATTTTTTAAACGAGGAGTACCTAAATCTCTTGCTTGCTTTTAAGAAAGGCTAGCTTATTATGAAAAAAAGGATGAGTCTGATTCTTCTGCTATTTCCTATCGTCGTCATACTCACAGGAGGAATATCTATGCTTACGATTGGAAGGAAAGCCACTATTCAAACCGACATTCATTTAAAAGGGGTCCCATCAGATATTGAAGAGGCTCTCTACTATGGTTCTTTTGCGGCTAATTCTCATAACATCCAAAGTTGGAAGGTGACCGTGAAGCCCAACCAGGGTGAGTTGACGGTCTCCCTGGATAAAAAACGTTCTTTAGATGTCGTTGACCCTAAAAATAGGGAACTTTATATTTCTCTTGGTTGCTATATTCAGTCCTTAAAGACGGCCTTTGAGGCCTACGGTTATAAAGTCGACTTAAGACAAACCTCCCCTTCGGCCAGCAACCACTACCAAGCTATTATCTCTAACTACCAAAAAGGGGATCATGAAAAAAATGACCAACAACAAGTTGACCTTATTAAGAAACGGCATACAGATAAAAGAAAGTATCTGGCTAGGAAACTTGATAAAGATTTTATTTCTCAAGCGACCAAGCGATATAAGAATCTCCACTACTATCCTAGGTCAAGTCAAAAATTTACCTACCTAAAAGAGGGTAGCATCAGGGCGGTCAAAAAGCAGTCAGAAAGCTCGGATTTTTTAAAGGAGCAGAGTGACTGGCTCAGATTTTCCAACCAAGAGACTGAAAAAAAGAAAGATGGAATTTCAGGAGACGTGTTGGGGCTCAATCCTCTTTTGAAATCCCTATACTTTATGACCACCAACCATCAGAATGCTACTAATCAAGGATTTGCCAAACAAAGCCTATCTACCCTGAAAAAACAAGTCAATAACTGTGCTGGTTTCTTTGTAATGACAGGAAAGCAAACCATAGAAGATTGGATTGCAACTGGTCGCCAAGTGCAAGCTTTTTGGTACGATTGCACCAAAAAAGGGATTGCCATCCAACCCATCAGTGCTATGATTGAAGTCTCTGACTATAACAAAAATCTTGAGAAGGATTTGCAAGTTGATGAGCCTGTTCAAATGATTTTACGGGCAGGGTATATTGAGTCTTATGGTGAAAATTCTGGTGTCCGCCGTGATCTGAAAGACTATATTCGAGTGGAAGAGGACTGAAACACCCTATAAAATTTATTGACAAAAAACAGGCAGCCATCAACGGCCTGCCTGTTTGTCTATTTATTTCTGCCGTCCATTAAAATTCTTCATGACCCGTTTCATATCGCGCTCTTGGTCACGACGTTTGATGGACTCGCGTTTGTCATAATCGTGTTTCCCCTTGGCTAGGCCAAGCAAAATCTTGGCGAAACCTCGCTTGATATAGACCTTGAGGGGAATCAGAGTCATACCTGTCCCTTTGAGTTCATTCTCAAGTCGGGTAATTTCTCGCTTCTTCAAGAGAAGCTTGCGGGTCCGCTCAGGGTCCTGGTTCCAGATATTGCCCTGCTCAAAGGGAGCAATATGAACATTGACCAGCCAGGCTTGGCCATTTTTAATCTGGGCGTAGCCATCTTTGAGTTGGATGCGAGAGGCCCGAACCGACTTAATCTCGGTCCCAGTCAGGACCATGCCAGCCTCAATGGTATCAACGATGGAATAATCGTGTCTAGCCTTTTTATTCTGGGCCAGAACATTATTAGTTTGACTTGGTTTTTTAGCCATAATTCTCCCTTCTTACAGATTTTCTTCTTCTAGCTTGGAGCCAGCCCGACCACCAGCATCAGCTTACATTAGCGCTTCTTACGCCGGCGACCAGATTCGCGTCCCTTTTTATCATTGTGGGGGCGGTTCTGATTCTTGCGCTTGTCGGGCTTTTTCTTCTTGTGGTCCTTAGGCTTCTTGTCCCACTTGCCCTTGCTGGACTGGTCCTTGTCGCCAAAGCGATTTTGCTTCTTGTCAAAACGGCGTTTGCCTGAACCTTGACGATTGCGGCGAAATTCCTTGGCCTTATCCTCACGGGCCTTTCTGGCCTGTCTGTCAACCTTTTCAATGACATCAAGGTCACTAGGGAGATAGGCAAAGTCAATGTCTCCCGTTTCCTTATCAGCTCGGGTCAATTTGACCTTAACTTTTTGGCCGACACGGAAGACCTTGCCAGACTTTTCCCCTTGCAGGGTCATGGTCCGCTCATTGTAATTGTAAAATTCAGGCAGGGTGGTGATGTGAACCAGACCTTCAATGGTATTAGGCAATTCGATGAACATACCAAATTTGACCACGCTAGCTACCACGGCTTCAAACTCTTGGCCAACTTGGTCAGCCATATATTCGGCCTTCTTCATGGCCTCAACCGTCCGCTCGGCATCAATAGCTCGGCGTTCCAGGTTTGAAGAGGAGCTGGCCAATTCCGGAATTATCTCCTGGAAGTGTTCCTTCTTCTCCTCGGTCAAATCGCTGTATTCCCGCACCATACGGTGGACCAGAAGGTCGGGGTAACGGCGAATAGGACTGGTAAAGTGGGTATAATAATCAGCCGCCAAGCCATAGTGGCCATGGTTGTCTTCAGAGTAGCGGGCCTGTTGCATGGAGCGTAGCAACATCATGGACATAACTTCGTGACCAGGTTGACCAGCAATTTGGGCCATGAATTCCTGCAGGGCCTTCTGGCCTAGACTGTTGGCTGTTCCATAGATGGGCACACCAAAGAGGGAGGCGTAGTCTATGAACTTCTGCAACTTCTCGGCCTTGGGCGTCTCGTGAATCCGATAGATAAAAGGAAGCTTCCTTTTAGCAAAATGCTCAGCCACACACTCATTGGCGGCTAGCATGAAGGACTCAATCATCCGCTCAGCCGTTCCACGGTCACGGACGACTACATCCGTTGGCAGACCCTTATCATCCACCAAAATCCTTGCTTCAGGACGGTCAAAATCTAGGGCACCCCGCTTAATCCGCATCTCGACTAAAATCTTATGGAGCTCAGCCATAGCATTGACAGAGTCCATAATTGGCTTAAACTGGGAAATAACTTCTTGGTTGCCAGCCAACATCTGGTTGACATCATCGTAGGTCATCCTAAAGGAGGTCTTGATCACGGTCTGGGTGATGGTGTGCTTAACTACCTTACCTTGGGGATTGATTTCCATAATAGCCGACTGGGTCAGCCGATCCACATTAGGATTGAGGGAACAGATACCATTGGAGAGGCGCTCAGGTAACATTGGCACCACTCGGTCGGTCACATAGACGGAAGTCCCACGGGCAACAGCTTCCTTGTCCAGAGCAGACCCTTCAGTCACATAATAGGAAACATCAGCGATATGGACCCCCAGTTCAAAGTTGCCATTGGGTAACCTCTTGATATGGACGGCATCGTCCAAGTCCTTGGCTTCCTTGCCATCAATGGTAAAGGTAATCTCATCGCGCAGGTCCAAGCGATCTTCAAAATCGCTCTCAGACGGAGCATCAGGAATAGCCTGGGCCTCTGCCATGACGGCTTCTGGAAATTCAGAGACAATATCCATGGATTCCAGAACTTCCAGCACATCAATCCCAACATCATCCTTGTGGCCAACAATATCAGACACATGGGCGACGAAATAATCATGATGGCGGGTCGGATACTTGTCAATCTCAACCTTGAGAACCTCGGTGCTGTCCAGAGCCACCGGTTCTTTTTTGATGTAGATTTTTTGGGAAATCTTTTGATTCTTGGACTTGATATAACCAGCGTAGGGTGGGCGTTCGTCATCCAGAACGAACTTCCCGACCACGGTCTTAAGCGCTCGGTCAACCACATCAACGACCCGAACTTCGGCGGCTGTTCCCTTTAGACGGTCTGCTGGCTTCTTGACTACAACTTCAACGGTATCGCCATCAATAGCATAGCCAACATCATTGCGACCAATAAACATATCCTCTTCATCATCGCTGACATGCAGGAAGCCAAAACCATTCTTGTTGGCCCGAAAGACCCCTTGAATGGTAATGTCATGCTTTTTCTTGGAGACTTCCTTACGCAAAGAGACATAGCCGTCCTGATTAAAGCGTAGCTTCTTGTTACTCTCTAGTTTGGAGATGACCTTAATGAGCTGGGGAAATTTCTGAGAGCCAGCCATATCTAAGGCAGCCGCCAAATCATTGACGCTGGATTTGCCCTGCTCCTTTAAATAGTTAATAATTTGTTCTTCCATAGTCTTTTTGGGTGGACTAGTTTTACTAGCGCTACCCTTTCATCCTCTTCATTTCTTGATTTTCATTGATACTCATTTAAAGTCAAAACTAACTTTTTGATACTTTCTAACGTAGCAAGTTTATCAGTGATTAAAAACCACTGATAAACTACGGTAATCGCTAGTGCGAGTTACCTAACTACCTTACTCTTCCATTTTCAAAATAGCATCGATTTTGAAAATGGAATGTCGTTTAAAAGTGCGGACGCAAGAAGAAAGATCCAGTGGATGATTTCTTTGAATCCAAAGGAGTTTGATACCAGTTTGGCGAAAGTATCAGGCTATCTTTTCCTCATTGGCTTAAAAAGTATGCCTTATTAGCCAGATAGAACCATGCGAAAGCCATAAGTATTAAGTTTTGAACTTTAGAGTATTAGTGTAATTTTCGTGGGGAAATTTCTATAAAAAAGGAGCCAACCAAGTCGTCGGCTCACCTTTGTCATTACTTACTTGATAAAATCGCAAGCACTAGGGCATCCAGCAACCAAAGGAAGGTTAGGACACCGGTAAAGCGTTCCATGAAGGCCTCAAATCCACGGGCTTTTGTTCGCTCGAAGAGGGCTTCTGAACCGCTACTATCAAATACATTACTGCTTGGGTTTTTCTGCGGCTGCATAAAAATTGCAATAATCAAAATTACAGACATAACCAATAAAGCAGTCAGTAGAATATTATACATATCTTTCCTCCACTATTGTCCTAAGTAGTTTATCATAAATGGCCTTAAGATTCAAGGTGGATGGTCACTTTTCGCTCCTTGGGACAGTATTTGGGCACTTGGATTTTTTCAGGATGATTGGCCTTATTTTTCGAGGTCAAATAATTGATACTGCCACAAGAGCTGCATTTCAAATTTATTTTTATCCGCACTAGATTTCCTTAACTTTCAAATAATGTCTAAAATTGATAAAGCTCCATGAGAAATTGACAAAAACGATGAGGGAGGTAGCATAGAAGACCCAGTGATAGCCCAAGAGGGCCGCGACACTAGAGCCGATGAAGGGACCGATGACCTGACCCATATAGGTGAAGGTCTGATTATAGCTAAAGATGCGAGAAATCCCTTCCTTGGGCGTAATCTTAGTCAGGAGAGAATTGACACTGGGCATGAGAGCCCCAGTTCCAAAGCCATACATAAAGCGAAGTAGGCCTAATTCCAGCGGGGTCTTAGCATGAGCAAAGGAAAAGTACATGCAAAAGCTGTAAAAAAGGGCGATGAGAAGTAGGCGGTGGTTGCCAATCTTGTCACCAATCTTACCAAGGAATGAGCTAGACAGCATGCTGGAAAAACCCATACTAGAGACAATCAAGCCTGAAACAAACATGAGGTTGGTCGTCTGACCTAGATGACGAATATAGAGGGTCAAGATTGGGGCGATGGATTGAGCTGAGACCTGAATAATCATACTGGTCACAAAGAGCCCCAGCATAACCTGACGGTTCTTGACCTGTTTGAGCAGCTCCCTGGTTGGCAACTCATGCTCCTTCTTAACAGGAACGAAGTCTTCCTTGATTAAGAAAATGGTCATCAGATTGAGGGCCAAAAGGAGAAAACCGACACCCAAGAAAATATTGCGAATGCCCAGCAGGTCGGCAAAGTAGCCACCCAAGAGGGGACCAATCAGGGTCCCCGCTGTTACTCCTGTTGCCAGGGTCCCTAGGGCAAAGCCCAGCTTATTTTTGGGAGCCTGACTGGCAATCAGGGCTGTGGAATTGGGTACATAGCCTGAAAACATCCCATTGAGCAAGCGGAGGGTCAAGAGCCAAAAAACATTGGGCACAAAGGCTAAGCCTCCCATCGTGAAGGCCATGACCAGACTGGCCCGAATCATCATGGGCTTGCGGCCATAGCGGTCGGCCAGAGCTCCCCAGATAGGAGAGACCAAGGCTGATGCCAGGGCAGACAGGGAAACCGAAAGACCAGCATAGATCTCAATTGTTCCCGGCCTAGCTCCTAACTGCTCGACAAAGATGGACATAAAAGGCATGACCAGCGAAAAACTGGCCCCAGTCAGGAAGTTCCCCAGCCAGGCCACTAGCATATTCTGCTGCCAGTTAACCGTAGTGATACTTTGCGTTTGAATAGATCATCATCTTCTTTCTCAGATCATCTGCTAAGTATTATACCACAAGTTGCATGGGGAAAAATTATCAGCCGATTGATTTTTTAATTAATTCGGGGAGGCAAAAATCACTAGTTAATGAGAATCAGACTAACTCGAAAAACTTCATCTGAGATAACTTACTAAGCTAAAAAAATAACTAACTAATGGTATTGCGGATAATCCGAACAAAGTCGGAGGCAGCGCTGCCAGAAAACACTAACTGGTGATATTCTGAAAACCCGAATAAAATCGGAGGTATACCCATAAAAAATTACTAACTGGTGAGAATATAACTCCCTTAAGAAGAAATTGCCCATGATTCCATCGCAAACAAAAAACACTAACTAGTACAATCTAGTTAGTGCCGAGTATTATAAACTGACAAGACATCAAGTCTGAGAATTATTGATTAAAGTTGAGCTTTCAATCGCTCCAGCTGCTGATCCAGCTGAGCATAGGTCTCTTCTAGGCTGCCGTTGTTATCAATCAGCTGGTCAGCTAAGCGTATCTTTTTAGCTAAGGGCAACTGGGCTGCAATTCGTTTTTGAGCTTGGTCAAAGGAGTAGCCATTTCTTGCCATCAACCGTTGCAACTGTTGGTCCTCGTCCAAGACGACCAACCAGATTTCATCGAACCAGTCTTCATAGTCCAGTTCAAAGAGCAGGGGCAGGTCCATAAAGAAAATGTCCTCTTCTTGAGCCAAACGATCCCGCTCCTTGATGAGTTCCTGGCGAATTATACGGTCCTGCAGGTCGGCTGATTTCTTTCTGGCAGCCGGGTCATTGAAAATCAATTGGGCAAATTTAGGCCGATCCAGCTCCTGGTCAGGTCCCAAGATCCCTGTTCCAAAGGCTAAAATCAAAGCTTGGTAGAGCAAGCCTCCCTTGGCTTGCAGGCTATGCACCAGTTGGTCAGCATCAACCACTTGGTAGCCCTTTTGCCTGAGGTAGGCCGTCACCGTTGATTTGCCTGAGGCGATGCCCCCGGTTAATCCAATAATCTTACTCATTTCTTCTGACACTTGGGACAATAATGACTACCCCGCCCTCCTACTTTGATTTTTTCAATAGTTGACCCACAGCGGGAGCAAAGCTCTCCCTCACGCCCATAGACCTCCAGAAAATCCTGCATGCTGCCATCTTCTCCCAAGGTATTCTTATAGGTGCGAATGGTCGAACCACCACGCTTGATACCCTCTTGCAAAATCCTGATGGTCTGGTCATGCAACCGCTTGATTTCGGCTGGTCGCAAGCTATCTGAGCGTCTTTCAGGATGAACCTTGGCAGCCCAAAGCACTTCATCCGCATAGATATTCCCCAGACCAGCCACCAAGGATTGGTTCAGCAAATAGGACTTAATCGGCCTATGGGACTCTACCAAGGTCCTCTCAAAAGGAGCTAATTTAAAAGTTTCCTTGGTAGGCTCGGGGCCTAATTTCTTACTGAGAAAATAAGCTGCTTCTTGGGACTTGGGCAGGTATTCCATGGTGCCAAACTTGCGGACATCCTGATAAACCAAGGTCGTGCCATCGGTGAAGGTAAAGAAGGCGTGAAAGTGCTTATTAGTTGGCAATTGGTCGGAGAAGAGAAAATATTTTCCTTCCATCCGTAAGTGGGAAATAATCAGACCGCCTGTCAGCTCAAAAATCAAATATTTTCCTCGCCGACGCATGACTTGAACCGTCTGCCCTGGCAGAAGCAATTGGAAATCTTCTACTCCGGTCCGAACCAGTTTGGGATAGGTCACCTTGACTGTTTTAATGGTCTTGCCGAGGATCTGCCTTTCCAAGCCGCGTCTGACGTTCTCGACTTCTGGTAATTCGGGCATGGTGCTTCGCTCCTTTTTTTGAACTTATGATCTTTTTAGTCGCCCCCAACAAGCAGCGGGGGAGCCAAATGGCTTGAGCCTAGGACTTGTTTCCCACTTCTAGCTCCTGCCTGAGGTCTTTCATATACTGTTTCTGTTGCCTTCTTAAGTAAGAGCCAATTAAAGGTCTTAACAAAATCTTTTTGGCTGTGACATTCTCGGTAAAATTCACAAGTGTCTGCTGTCCTTGCGGTGTGAAACTTCCAGTCCAATGACCCTTGATACTATCATTTTCCATGTCAAATTCCCAAGATTTGCGGGCTTCCAGTTTGGTCGTTTGAAAATGTGTTTCTATGCCAGACTTGGTTACCTCAATAAAGTTAGCATTATCAATAATTTCAATATCCTTTAAGTCACTTCGCCAAGCAAAATGCTCGAGGTCGGTTACAGTTGCCCATACTTTATCAATTGGACAGGATAGCATCATATTGATTTGTGATTTTGCCATGTTGCTCTTTTCCTTGATCTCTGTTAATTACCTTATCTAACGCTTCTTTCTTCCAGAATCTTATAGCCATCAGCAGTCACAATAAGGGCTTGGCTATTTGTCAAAGGAAGCAAATCTAATGAAGAACCATAAGCCTCCAGCGTTTCTTTACTGCTTTGAGCAAAGGGAAATTCACCGTAATGCGGAAGAATATAAGAGTTGAAAAGATTCATACCTGAGTAATCCTTTAAGTCCTCAGCTACAGTCTTATCATCCATAATCTGGTTATACTCAATGTCAGCTGAGGCAATAATCGCTCCAGCCGATTCTCCAATATAGACTATTCCATCAGATACTCTGTCAACGATAGTCTTGTCGATTCCTTTTCTCTTTAACTCCTGCAAGAGGTAAAAAGTATTTCCGCTTGAAATATACAAACAGCTACAGTTTTTTAGCAATTCCTCAATTTGAGAAGTCTCCATGGCAGCAACATCCATCATTTTAATGTGAAAGCCCAGTTCCTGAAAAACGCTGATAGCCTCATCTACATATTCCTTATATTCCTCCACATTCGCTGCGGTAGGAATAAAAACGACTTCCTTTGACACCAGCGGTTGTAAAAATTCTTTCAGCAACTTTTTTGTTCCTGCCAAATAGGAGGTTAAAAATAAATCCATTTCGTATTCTCCATTCTTACATTATAATAACAAAATTGCTCTGCCATTTGTATTCTCAAACACAACAGATTTCTAGCGTAAAAGACTTGGCTCAAGAGCAATGGTAACATCGTCAATGATTAAGACCAAGCGTGTACCACAGGTAACAGCAGAAATCGGAGAGCCATCAATAATATCATTAGGCTCTATCTTATTAAGGGAGTTAGAATAATTTTTAGTCAGGACTGTAACGGCTTCTAGAAAGCTTGGTCCCTAATTTCACATCTTCTATCTAAACCTTTGGAGACTTTTCCAGATTAGACTATGGTACTAACCTAGTATCCCAATATGTCCAGATGGAATTTTCCTTCCAACTCTGGCTAAACCAAACGGTTTCTATCTCTTAAGATAGGAATCTGCAATCCCATTCACATCATGCGCTTGCATACCCAGCCGGCCAGGTTATAGACTAGACCCTAGGCCCTTGCAGAAAACGGAAAGCTATTAGTTGCTTAGCTATGACACTTTAAATAGCACAAGTAGAGGCCTTTTGAAACCTTGGAGTGGTTGATCTCTAGACTAGCATCTCTAAATAAGCCCCTAGGAATCTCCTCCTTATATATAAAAGAGAGTGATGAAGACTTAAACCTCTCACCACTCTCCTTCTTTTTTTCTGTTTAGTGCTGCCTTCTTTACTAGTAAAACTTAATCTACTGATACTTTTCATTCTACCATATCTTCAAGGCAATTGTTACGAATAGACTTTTTGATCTAAAATTTATACGAGAATCTTCTTATATAAATTTTGAATTGCTTCTCTTTTCCTTACCTCATTAATTATTTATTGGCCGATATAAAGTCTTCTATCTCTTTTGCCATTTCCTTATAAGCCGTTAAATAAAGGAGATGATCGCCTTTAAGAACTTTGGTTTTTACATCACCCTTATCCGCTGATAAGGCTTCATGCTGCTCAATCCAATTTCCCTTAATATCGAAATATTTGCGACGATTTTCCATATCATCATAGGTATCTTGAGCAAGAAGATAGAGGGACTTAAAGTCTTTAGGGAAAGTGACGACTTCTGCATTTTTGAGATTTTGAGAGATCTGTTCACCTTCATTTTTCACAGCTTTTGTCTTATAATTGCGCTTGGCTAGTGCCTTAAATTCCTTGTTAATGGCATTAGGAACGTTGGGGATTGTATGCAGATTTTTCAAGTCAATCTGTTGTGTCTCAACCTTCATCCCCCCCTTCCATACCCGGTGTAGAAGAGTCAATACCAATAAATCCTTTAACATCACTGCCATAGGTTTTCACATACTGAAGACCATAGATACCGCCAATAGAATGACCGGCAAGGAAATAGCCCTTCTTGATTCCTGCCTTTTGGAGAGCTTCATGGATCTCTGAAACAATATTTTTTGAAGTCCGTGGCTTTGGCGTATCATCGGATAATCCCGAGCCAAGTGGCTCAACGAAAACTAAACGGTACTTGTTTTTTAATTGCTTGGCTAGATTTGTAAAACTAGCCTTAGGAGCTGGTTCGCCTTGTCCAGGAATAAAAACCAAGGTCTGCTTGCCTTTTCCTATTTGATAAATATTCATCTTGCGACCACCGACTGTAACCAGCTTACCGTAAGCTTGAATGGGGGATTGGGATTGGTACTTTTTCCACATTTGAAAGCCGACGACTCCTCCGATTAAGATTGAGACTATCACAGCTATCATCAGTTTTTTTATCAATTGAGTCATATTATCTTCCTCTCTACCAAATCGTGATCCGTTTATTCTCTGGAAGGTACATGGGATCACCTTTTTTAACATCAAAGGTATCGTAGTACTCTTTAAAGTTTCTAACAGGAATATTGGCCCTGAGTTCATAAGGTGCATGCGCATCAGATTCAACGGAAAATTTACCATATTCCTTGGTTGCCTTTTGACGCCATATACTTGCCCAAGCATAAAAGAATTCCTTGTAATTAGGAGCTTTTTCTTTTTTCAACGTTTCAAGAGCCACCATGACACCGCCGTTATCAGCGATATTTTCCGCCAATGTCGCTTTGCCATCAACTTTTCCGCCATCTGCCTTTAAGCCATCCCATTGTTTAACCATGGCTCTGGTTTTCTTTTTATACATAGCCAGGTCCTTTTTGGTCCACCAATCATGTAAATTCCCATTTTCATCGTACTTCATTCCATTAATATCAAAAGAATGGGAAATTTCATGACCGATAATAGCACCTATTCCCCCATAATTTTGGCTGATTGTATTCTCTTTACTGAAAAATGGGGCCTGCAAAACAGCAGCTGGGAAAATAATAGCATTGGTATTGGGATTATAGTAAGCATTGACTGCATTGGCACTCATTTTCCACTCTTCACGGTCATTAAGCTTATTAAACTCAGAAAAGGCCATCTTGTTGGATAGGACGTGGTAATTGTAGTCATTTTCAAAAAATGATTTCGTAGGGTCCACCTGATAATTACGGTAAAGATCAGAATAGGTTTCAGGGTAGCCTATCATGAGTTTCAGATTGTCCAATTTTTTAATAGCCATAGCTTTTGTTTCTTGTGACAGCCAAGTATTGGCATTTAAGCGTTTTTTATAGCTGGCAATGATATTCTTCGCTATCTTAGTCACATCCTGGCGAGCCTGCTGACCAAAGTATTTTTTACCATAATAATCCCCCAATACATGCCCAAAGGTGTAGGAAGTGTGGGTGTAGGCATTTTTCTCCTTGGATTCAATTTTCGTTGTACCTGAGGTTGCTTGCTGAAAGGCACTGGCCACCTGACGATTTTGCTGTCCCAATACGTCTGAGCGGTCAATGAGAAGATTGGCAATCATCCAAGCTTTCATCTTTTCGAGATTTTGGTCATTAATAATGGTATCCAGCTGCTTAAAGTAGTTCAAGTTTTCTACACTGACATCTTTGTCTGTTTGACCAACCGCTTTTTCAATTAATTGTGTAAAACTAAACTGTTTATGATAGCCTTCAATAGTTGCTAAGTTTACGGGATGATAGTGACTTGCCGGAGTATTCTCTTCTTCCGTTGCTTAGCTTTGAGATTTTTCTGTGATTAACTTATCAAAAGCTAAAGCATTTTCAATCAGCTCTTTTGATTGTTGTTCATCCATTCCATACTGCTTAAGTAACTTCGCTACGGAAGTTCTGAAGGCTTTCAGTTGTTAGTGAAAAAGGCATGGAATAATTAGCCATTAGAAAATTATAAGCCACTTGCTGAAAAGCAGCTACTGTCGACATATTTTGAATTTGTTGAACAAAGGGAACCAGGGGTTTTAGCCCATCTTTATCTCGTTTATCAAAATCAAGTGCCTGTTTAGTGCCTGTTTATAGTAAGCAACCATCTTTTCTTGCTCTGCATTCGTTGTCACAAGTTCTCCCGAAGCCATTTTTTTCATATCTGCTTTTAAACGATTATCTACTTTTTCTTCTAATTCCGCAAAAGCTCCAGTATTGGATTGACCAGGCTTTAAAGTTGTTTTCGCTAACCATTCTTTATTAACAGTCTTGTAGAGATTCGTTTTTTCAGTAACTTTTTCTGTTTCGGAGAAACGAAGTATACCAGTATGTCGAATGATACAAATTAATATTATACAAAGCACCAGACTAAAAACCAATGCTAATTTCCCAAGAGATCGTTTTTTCATAATAACCTCACCTTCTATAGATAGATAAACTATAGCAAAGCAGGTGTTAAATTCTTGTTAAGAAACTCAAAAAAACCGGTCAAAAATTTTCCGGTCCCTAGATAATACACCTAAACATGTCTTTACTTTAATGAAACTGCCCTCCATTCTATGCATGCATAGCTTACAGGACTCCTGCCCTTTCTTAAAATATTATTTACAAGAAAGGTTTACGTAACCATAGCACAAAAATCATCCTACAAAAATTGTAATCTATCGCTATAAATCACATTTCCTTCATTATTATTTGATTGAGACTTCCCAAAATTTTTGACCTGACCGATTTTTAACTATACACACAACAATGCATCTAAGTCCACAGTGCAGGTGCCTTCTTATTAGTGATAGTTTAGTCTCTGCTAAAGTGTCGTAACCTGTTTGGGAAAGCATAACCCTGCATGAAATAGTGGATGAGCTGAATGTGTGTCGTTACATCACTAAATAACCAGGCATGGCCTTTATCAGGATAGTAAGCACATTCGCTTGTTGCGTTTTGGCTGGCTAGTAGCTTGTGCGACTCATGAATTGAATCGGATTCCTTCCCTCCCGAAACATAGAAGACAGGATTGTCACAAGTGAGATTGGTAGTTAAGAGATTAGCTTGCGACATAGCACGGCGAAAGGATCGGCTTGAAGCTTGCTGCAAATCGGCAACAAAGCTTTGATAGTCCTCTTCAGTAACTCCATCCTTTGCCATCATCTTGCTCATAACCTTGGCAATCAGACCAGTATTTTTGAGAAATGACGTGACGCAGACAGCCACAATGACCTTACGATGACCTTTGATTGGATGATGACACATGCCATCTACAAGGGCACGGTCAAATAAATCAGCATGTTTCTCCAACAATGTCAAAACAAGACCGCCACCCAGTGAAAGACCAACCAGATGCGATTTGCCATGCGCCTTATCTTTGATGATGTCAGCAATCATTTCGGTCACATGGTCAAAGTTTGTCCACTCTACATCGCGGCTATTGCCATGCCCAGGCAGGTCAATAGCTAGGCAATGAAAGTCCCTTCCAAGCGCATCCATGTGATGCTGCCACATCTTACTGCTAGATCCGGAAGCGTGCAAGAAAACTATCGTCTGTGCATTTTGCTGACCACTTTCTTTGATAAACAAGTCCGTCATATCAATTACCTCGTTTTTGCATTTTCAGGCGAGGGTTAAAATAGCCTATCTTTAGGCTAACCTCGCTTTCTTATTGACAGGCTCGGGTTGAAAAGGTCCACTGGACCTTTTCAATACTCTTTCTTATTATAACCAAAGTCGGCTAGGTCCAGCTTCTTGTCGCGCCAGTTTTTCTTGACCTTGACCCAGGTTTCGAGAAAGACCTTGTCACCCAGCATAAGCTCAATATCGCGGCGAGCCAGCTGGCCGATCTTCTTGAGCATGCTGCCCTTTTTACCGATGATAATGCCTTTTTGGCTATCGCGTTCAACCATGATAGTTGCCCGAATATGAACCTTGTCGGTTTCTTCGTCCCTTTTCATGGATTCAATAACGACAGCAACCGAATGAGGCACTTCCTGTTGGGTCAAAAGGAGAACCTTCTCACGAATCATTTCCGATACCAAGAAGCGTTCTGGGTGGTCTGTAATCTGGTCCTCTGGGAAATATTGATAGCCTTCCTCCAAATTATCCTTGAGAATCATCATGAGGGTTTCAATATTATTGCCCTGCAAGGCAGAGATTGGAACGATTTCCTTGAAGTCCATCTGGGAGCGAAAATCATCAATCTTTTCCAAAAGCTGGTCAGGGTGGACCTGGTCTATTTTATTGATGACCAAAATAACAGGAATCTTAGCAGCTTTGAGCCGCTCCATAATCATATTGTCACCCTTGCCACGTTCCTCGTCGGCTGGTACCATAAAAAGTACCGTTTCAACCTCACGGAGTGTAGAATAGGCTGACTCGACCATAAAATCACCCAAGGCCGTTTTGGGCTTGTGAATCCCCGGTGTGTCGATGAAAACAATCTGCTCTTGGTCGGTTGTGTAAATCCCCATAATCTTATTGCGAGTAGTCTGTGCCTTATCGCTCATGATGGCAATCTTTTGCCCCATGACATGATTCAAAAAGGTTGATTTGCCGACATTGGGACGACCTAAGATTGCTACAAAACCTGATTTAAATGTCATATTATTTTTAGAAATGCCAACTGCTACTTGCGTCCCCTTAGCCTTTAGCCAGAGGAGCAACTTCAAGTCCGGGACATTCCTTCCTTTCTGTCTTGTCTATAATTAGTGAAAGATGAGTTGCCAGATTTTTGGCACAAAGATGATGAGGCCTGTGACAACCGCATAGCCCGAAATCATCAGAACTGCACCAGCTGCCATATCCTTGGCATTTTTAGCCAACATGGAAAAGTGATAATTACTGGCTAGGTCAACTACATTTTCAATGGCTGAATTGATGATTTCAAAGGTGATAACCAAGAAGACTGCCAGCAAAAGTAATAGCCACTCAATGGCTGAAATGCGAAAAATCAGGCCAGCCAAGATAGCCAGAATCGCTGATACAGCGTGTTTTCGCATATTGCGCTCTTCCTTGAAGGCGGTGAGAATCCCTGTCAGGGCAAACTCTAGACTGGAGGTCAGGGTTCGGTTTTTCCATTTCTTGGGTGAATTAGTCTCGCGTAAGTCCATAGGCTGTCAAAATCTCTTCCTGTAGGGTGAACATTTCTTTTTCTTCTTCAGGGGTGTAATGGTCGTAGCCATTGATGTGCAAAAAACCATGCACGGCCAAAAAGCCCATTTCTCGCTCAAAACTGTGGCCATAACTCTCAGCCTGTTCATGAGCTTTGTCGACTGAGATGAAGAGCTCGCCAATGTAGGCATCATAATCCTCCATCACGGCTGCTAAATCAGGGTCGGTCTCCAAGTCCTCCTCAGAGAAAACGATGTCTGTTTCAGGTTTGTATTCCAGACTAACCACATCAGTTGGCCGGTCCATATCCCGATAGTCAAGATTAATCTGATGGATTTTCTCATTATCAACAAAGGTGATGGCCATCTCCTTGTTTTCCTTGCCCAATTTTTTAGCGGCAAAATTGAGCATATCCTTGATTTTATCCATCATTTCTTGTGAGACCTGCTTGGTCTCGTCTAGCATTTCAATATACATAGCTTATCCAATCTAATAATCATCTTTATTATAGCATAAAAGGCCTTAAGCATAGCTAGCTAGCTGGCAGGACTGACTAACTTAATTTTCTGAAAACCTTTTTAAAACTACCTTTCCTATGCTAAAATAAACTTATCACAAATTCACAAGGAGATCTTTATGACCTTTTCACAAAAAATTCAGGCAGCCTGTCGGGCCAAGGAAGAACTGATAGACCAGCATATGGTCCGCTATGCTGTTAAGTCCATCTTTGCTGGAGCCTTTCTGACCCTTTCCACGGGCGTTGGTGGTATTGCAGCCGATGTCATCAATCAGATTCATCCCAGCCTCGGTCGCTTCGTCTTTCCTTTCATCTTTAGCTTCGGCCTGGTCTATATTCTCTTTTTAAACTCCGAGCTAGTCACTTCAAACATGATGTACCTGACCGCTGGGGCCTACTACCGCTACATTTCCGTCAAGAAGGTCCTGAAAATTTTGGTCGTCTGCACCCTCTTCAATCTGGTCGGGGCAGCCTTGATTGCCGCCCTCTTTAATCAAAGTTTCGCCTACACCTTGGTGACCCCAAAGAGTTTCCTCGTCGGTGTCGTCCAAACCAAGCTGGCCAAGACCTCTAGCCAGATTTTCTTTGATGCCATTATTGCTAATATCTTTGTTAATATTGCCATCCTCTCCTACCTTCTAGTCAAGGACCAGACAGCCAAGACTATTCTAGTCATCTCGGCCATCTTTATGTTTGTCTTTATGAACGCAGAACACTTGGTGGCCAACTTCTCTTCCTTCCTCTTAATGGGCTTTAATTCCGTCCATCTGGATGGTTACAATCTGGCCAATATCCTGCGCCACTGGGGAATTTCCTTCATCGGAAACTGGATTGGTGGTGGCCTCCTTATCGGGGCGGCCTACGCCTTTCTCAATAAGAAGGAGAACCAGTAATACACTTCAAAAATCAAAACTATCCTACGGATAAAGTCACTCTATGATTTCTCTTTAGAGTGACTACGAAAACTACGATTGTAGTTTTCTATATCCCTGACTAATTTCATAAAAACTGTAATATTGACAGTTTTTACTCCATGTCGCATCGTTAACTCACTTTGCCGTACTTACTGAGGAAAGCGAAGCTTTCCCTCTTTCCAACCTCAAAAGGTCTCCCAGACCTTTTAAGCTACCTGCAGTTTTTGCGATGCAGAGCAAAGTTGGTCGATTTCACCAACTTTGTGAGGTTAGTAAGGGAGCTAGGCAATCGCTATAGAGATTGCCGTTAGCTATCAAGCCACTATAGTGGCTGATAGCTTCGCTCCTTGCCTCGGCTATTCTTGATTTTTATTGAGTATAAATCCCATATCATCCAATCATACCCTGAAAAGGAGCCCTCAAGACGAGAGCTCCCTTTTCTTTATGGCTAGATTTTAAGAGGAACCTTCATAGGAAGACCCCTTGGTGCTAGGAAAGCCTACTCTTCATTCTCGTAGGCCCTGATGATTTCAGCCACGACTGGGTGGCGGACCACGTCCTTGGCAGACAGGTAGACAAAGTCAATCTGACGAATATTTTTCAGCTTTTCAATGGCATCCAGTAAGCCTGAATGACTATTTCGAGGCAGGTCAATCTGACTGCTGTCCCCGTTGACAATCATCTTAGAATTAAAGCCCAGCCGAGTCAGAAACATTTTCATCTGCATAATAGTTGTGTTCTGAGCCTCATCGAGAATGACAAAGGCATCATCCAGAGTACGTCCCCGCATATAGGCCAAGGGGGCAATCTCAATGATTTCGCGCTCCATGAGCCGTGTCGTCTGATCCTTCCCCAAAATCTGATAGAGGGCATCATAGACCGGCCGCAGGTAGGGGTCAACCTTTTCCTTGAGGTCGCCTGGCAAAAAGCCAAGACTTTCGCCAGCTTCAACCGCTGGCCTAGTTAGGATAATCCGCTTAACCTGACCCCGCTTGAGGGCCGTAACCGCTAAGGTTACAGCTAGGAAGGTCTTTCCTGTCCCAGCTGGACCGATGCCAAAGACCACATCATGGTTCTTGACACTATCCACATAGACCTTCTGACCCAGGGTCTTGACCCGAATGGGCTTGCCATAATTATCCTTGATAATCTCTTCTTCATAGAGGGCGACAAACTTGTCAATGGTGCCGTTTTGAGCCATGCTCAAGGCGGTCACCACATCGGAAGTGTTAATCAGCATGCCTCGGCCCACCAGAACTAAAAGAGCCTCAATGGTCAAGCGGGCAAGCTCCAGGGATTCCTGGTCATCGCTCAAAATCTGCACCACTTCAGTTCTAGCATGGATGACCACGCCCGTATTTTCTTCAATCAATTTCAGGTGACGCTCATTGCTGCCAAAAAGGGCCATGAGGTCATCTGGATGTTTTAGGGTAATATCAACAGAATAGTCCTGCAAATAGACTACCTCTTTCTATGCTTAGTTTAGCCCCATTATAACGTATTTAAGAAGAAAAATCATGCTGGAAAAGATTCTCCAGCACGACTCCTTCTTCTTATCTGCAAATTAAAAAAGATAACTTTTTCTAATGGGCCAGATAGTCTTCCCAAATTTGGTCGAATTGGCCTAGGTTAAAGCTAAAGCTGGCCTGATCTTCCAGATAGCGGCTGACTTCTTCGAAGTCATCGGTGTGTTTTGGGAAGGTGCTATCGTTAAAGGCTAGGTCTGCCAACAGGGCTGCTGGTTCCTGGGATTTGGGATTGCGTTGCGTCATCAGCCAAGTATAAAAAGATTTTCTCATTACCAATGCTCCTTTAAAAATTGATGACGAAGCTCGCTTGAAAGAGCATAGCGTAAGGGATTCTTCTTGTAGAACTGCTGGTGGTAGCCCTCCGCTGGATAGAAGGTCTGGGCAGGTTCTATCTTAGTGACAATGGGAGCATCGAAGCGACCAGATGCCTGTAAATCAGCCTTGGAGGCCTCTGCCAGCTCTTTTTGCTGCTCATTCTCATAGAAAATGACCGGACGGTAATTGTCGCCACGATCCTGGAATTGACCAAAGGCATCGGTGGGGTCGGTCTGAGCCCAGTAAATCTCTAAGAGTTTTTGATAAGAAACCTGAGTCTCGTCATAGATGATCTCAACAGCCTCGGTATGGCCAGTCTGTCCAGTACAAACCTCTTCATAGCTAGGGTTAATGACATGACCTCCCGTATAGCCTGATAGAACTGACTGAACCCCAGGATAGGTCTCGAAGGGTTGGACCATACACCAAAAACAGCCACCCGCAAAAATTGCTCGCTCCATAATAGCACCTCCTTATGATTGTCTATTATAGCACATCCCCCAAGTAAAACTGCCTTCTAGAAATTTTGCTTATACTCTTCGAAAATCAAAATTTTCCATCGTTAACTCACCTTGCCGTACTCCACTCCAGTACTGTCTTCGGTTCGTTGCCTCGGCTAATTTCGATTTTCATTGAGTATTGCTCCCCCTTCAAGAGCGCTCGCTAACCAAATAGTAAACTCTGCAAGTGTTCAAAAAATATCCTCCTTATTTTGTTGGTCCCACAAAAAAAGCCAAGCCCGATAAGGGGCTTGACCTTGAAATTAGCTATCTTGCTTTACTTATTCGTACTCATCGTTAAGATCTTCGTCATCGTCATCTCCGTCATGATGGTCTTGATAGTGGTCACCATCGTAATCACTGTCATCATTACCGGCTTGGTCATCGGCTTGACTGGAAGTAGAGCTACTTGAGGTGCTTCCTTGAGAGCTTTGACTTGATGAGCTAGTTTCAGATGAGGGACTCGTTTGATTCGTTTGTGAAGATGAATTGGTTTGGTTAGATTGACTTGATGAATTATCGGTATCGTTATCAATTTCCAAAATGCTGCCATTTACAGCGCTAACAACACAGGAATAGCCGCATTCACCATACTTGAAATTAATCTTATAAACTGGGGAATCATCTTGTTGGTCCTGGTCGACCTTCAATTCACCAACTTGGTTTTCAGCTAAACCAGCGTTATGAAGGGCGATTTGCTTAGCCTCTTCATTTGTAACACTTGCTTGATTTTGGTTACCCGATGCTTGAGAAGATGAGCTTGATCCAGCCTGGCTAGATTGCGAGCTTGAGCTACCGGCCTGTGAGCTGGTAGCCGTGCCATTTGTTGGAACTGAACTGCTTGGTGCTGAACCCGTTGGTGTAGTCCCTCTATTTGCTTGTGAGTTTTGGGACTTATTGTCCTTTTGCGTTACCGTTCCCTTGTGAGCATCAATAGTATAGTCGTATTCCTTTTGACCTTCTTGAAATCGACAAGGTAAACTTCCTCATTTTGGTAACGAGTCTTTTCCACCTTAGTAAAGTGAGCCTGATTCTCATTTACACCACAACCCTTAAGGGCCACAGTCTTAGCCTGCTCCTGGCTGATACAATCAGCACTAGAATGGGAATTAGCAGAAACGGCAGATACACCACCAAGACCGGCTACAGCAAGACCTAGCGTTGTCAAAATAGCATAGGAGAGCTTTTTGGTTTTCATTAATTGTGTCATTTTTGTCATTGGTTTTTCTCCTTACGATTCTTACGCCACTAGCAACCCAAACCGGTTACAAGGAGCCGGCTAGCTTGTTTGTGAATGGTGCTTTACCTTCCGGATACAGCAAAGTTCCCATTCAGAAAAAACGAGGCAACCTGAGCTGACCTCGCCCCCCATTCTAACGAGGTAAAAATCTTCTGTCAAGCGCCCCCCGGCGCTTGTAATATAAGGATTAGACTTAAAAGGCAGGACTGTTGCGCCATTATTTCATGGCAGATTAGTGCCTCTATGGTCTCTAGACTATGAAAGAAATTGAAAGTAACAAAAATTTTACAGAAAGTCTCGCAACTGAAATTTATCCAAGGTCAATGGTTCACACAATTTTCATGCCACCCATTTGAAGGCTGGTCATGAGTATAAGGAGGCTAGGGTAGCGCGATGTGTCCAAGCACTTATCAGCTCCTAGATGAGAATAAAAACAGCCCAGAACCAAAACTTATTCTTCCAGACCATCCCCCTTAGCTCACAAAAAAAGAAGCCCTCAGGCTTCCTTAATCTTTATTTAGCACGACGCAGGTGACTCGTGTGTTCGCTTTTATCTTTGGACGATGGCTTGCCGTAATCACCATAGCTACCGTAACTACCATAGTTGCCGTAGTTTTCCGATTTCTCATCAACCTTATTAAGGATAACGCCCAAGAATTGAGCCCCACTCTTTTCCATCTGCTCAATGGCTTTCCGAATGAAGCGGCGACGAATGACCCCAGCCTCAGTAATCATGATAGAGGCATCACAATCCTGAGCGATGATAGCCGCATCAACGACCTTGCCAATCGGTGGTGTATCAATCAAGACATAATCATAATGTTCCCGAACCGCCTCAATCATCCGCTTGAAGTTATCGCTCTGAAAGAGGGCCGTCGGATTTGGTGGGACCTGTCCCGAAGGAATCATAGTCAGGTTAGGAACGCTGGTCCGACTGATAGTGGTCTGCAAGTCAGCATGTCCTGACAAGAAGTCGGTCAGACCCTTAAGGGGAGCATCAGGTTTAAAGCTCCCCATCATGACAGAGTTTCTGGTATCCGCATCAACCAGAAGGGTCCGGTAGCCCGCACGGGCGAAAGATACTGCCAAGCTCATGCTTGTCGTGGACTTCCCTTCTTTGGGTTGAACCGAGGTCAAAGCAATGACCTTGATGTCACTACCACTAAACTGGATATTAGCTCGGATGGAATTGTAGTATTCCTTAGCCTTATCCATCAATTTTTCTTTGTTACTAGCTAATTCTAAGTATCCCATACTTCCTCCTATAGGCTGTCGGTATTGGGAACAACCCCAAGCAAGGTGCGACCAAGTGCCTTTTCAACATCTTCACTCGTCTTGATACGATCATCAAGAGCCTCAAAAAGAATCAAAATCACAATAGCAATGAAGCCACCGGCTGCGACCCCAAGAACAAAATTCTTCTTGACACTTGGCGAGGTTGGTGACGTTGGTACCTTGGCCGTTTCTGCTGTGGTGACATCCTCAACCTTGGTAACATCCTTGATTTTTTGGATAGCAATTTCACGCACAGCATTCGCCAAACGACTGGCCTCCTGTGGGCTCTTATCCTTGACAGAAATCGTAATCAGGCGGGTATCCGTTGGCACATCAATACTAATCTTTTGAGAAAGTTCACCAGCACTAATGTCCAACTTTTCCTTGCTGACAACATCTTCCAAGACATCCTGAGACTTGATAATTTCCTTATAGTCATTAACCAAGTCGGTTCCTACTTGGATGTCCTGATAATTGATGGAATTATTGTTGCTACTATTAACCACATAGACTCGGGTGGCAGAGGTATAGGTTTTAGGAATGATAAATACACTAACAAACAGGGCCACGAAGCCAAACAGTAGGGCCACGAAAATAATTAAAAATTTTCGGTTCCATAATTTCTTAAGTAGGGCGAATACATCAATTTCAAATGATGCATTATCTGCTGAAGTCATAGGTTCTCCTTTTGATTGTGATAGTTAAGGGAGCATGATAGGCCATCATGAAAGCTTTGACCTTATTGGCCTTATCCCAGCCTAAAAATTCATGTGGGACCAAGGATTCTTAGAGAAAATTGCCAAAGTCCAATCAGCTTTCCTTAATTAGTTTTATCCTCGAGAAGGGCTTGCATATTCTCCTTGAAGAGGGCTTGAGCTCTAGCTTGGCCATAGGTCTTAGCAACTAAGTCATAGGCCTCTTTCATATAAGGGGGGCGCTTATCAAGGTTATGCATGTCGCTAGCAATACAGTGAACGAGGTCTGCTTCCAAAAAGTAGCGTCCCCTTTGCTTAAAGACCTTCTCCTTGTCGCCAAAGAGTTTGGGCTTGAGGACATGATTGCTGTTGACTTGAGTATAACAGCCCATGTTGATAATTTCCTGAACACGGTCAGGTTTATTTTCTAGGGCATTGTAGCGTTCAATATGAGCAACAAGGGGAGTGATTCCCAACATTAAGACCTTGGTCAGGGCCTGGTGGATATCTCGCCAAGGTGTTGTCATACTAAATTCAATCAAGGCATAGCGACTACCGTCCATGGTTGGAACAAGATTTTTCTCTAATTTCTGACGAAGATCTTCTGTGTAATAGAGTTCTCCCCCATAGAGAATGCTTAGGTCGGGGAATTTTTTCTCAGCCGCTTCTTTGACCTTTAAAAAGTTGGCATGAATTTTTTCCTCTGGCGTTTCAAACATATCCTTACGCCGATGCGAGGTTGAAACAAGGATCCGAACCCCCTGGCGGTAGCTCTCGGAGATTAGATTGAGGCTTTCCTCCAGGCTCTTGGGCCCATCATCCACATCAAAAACAATGTGCGAATGAATATCTATCACACTTACTTACCTCCTAAAACATCTTTAATCTTGTCAGCCGCATCGGATACGCTGGCATCATCCAGTTGCATCATGTAGAGGGAAGCTCCAGGCATGGCATAGGAAGGCAATTCTCCTGTTGAGCCTGTACCCGTAACAGCTTGGGAGCTGACCTTGAAGGAAGCTCCTGAGTCCAATTGCGTATTGGCAATAGTCATCAAATCGCTGATTGGCATATTGGTTTGGATGGAATCTTGGAGATTGTTGGCGATAGAGGAAATCTTAGAAACTGATTTCGCCGAGGCCAACTTATTGATGATGGCTGTGATGACCTTCTCTTGGTTCTTACCGCGGTCATTATCACCATTTTCTAGACTATAACGTTCACGAACAAAGGCCAGAGCACCTTGTGAATCTAAATGGACATTGCCCACTTCAAAGGTATAATCCTTGTTGGTGTGGGCGGTAAAGGCCTGGTCGTTATAAACGTCAATACCACCTAGCAGGTCAACTAACTTGAGGAAGGAGGTAAAGTTGAGGCGGGCATAATAATCAATGTTGATATTGTAAAGATTTTCTAAGGTCTTCATAGATGTCTGAACACCATAGATACCAGCGTGGGTCAGCTTATCCTTTTGGTTGTTACCTCCATCTGGGATGGTAACGTAGGCATCACGAGGGGTTGTGGTCAAGAGAACCTTGTGAGTCTTAAGGTTGATGCTGGCAATAATGTTAACATCGGATCGAGAAACTGAGTTAATCGGACCGTAGGTGTCGATACCAGAAATATAGATATTAAAGGCATTGGTATCAACCTTTTTATTGGATTCAACCTTATTAGCCGTTTGAATCTTATGGCTATAGATGGTCCTAACCTTCTTACTGAAATCCTTGTCCTGGGCTTCAATCAGACTAGAGTAGGCACTATTCAGAATAATGGCCTTGGTAGAACCGGACATCAGGTCATTATAGGCCTGGGCATAGGAATCGACATGATTGACGGTTATACTCTTGGACTTATCTGCCTTGATTTCTTTGACGAATTCATCAATATTAGTGCCATCGCTTTGGGTTGGTGCCTCGACTTCATCAATGTTTTCTAAGTCCTTAATGGAACTATCCTTGGGCACAACGATGCTCATTTCTACCTGAGAATACTTGGTGGAGTCATTAAGAGTGCCAATGAAGTTAACAAACTTATTAAAGCCAAGAAAAGTCAGGGCAGAAATCACCGTAAAAATCACTAAGAGGACACTGGTCCACATCTTGGCGCGATTCTTAACAATGAGAAAGGCCGCTAAAACAAATACTACGGCTAGGAGGACTGTAAAAATAAGGTTAAGGTATTTCGAAGCCAAAAAATTATATTTATAGGTGATAAAGAGGGTCATCGCTGAAACCGCCGTATAGAGTATAAATAATAAAATATTGACGAAATAATGCGTGCTAAAACTCTTAGACTTGGATCGATTATGTCTTGCCATCATTGCTTCTCCAGTATTATTGATTTCACGCTTTATTATACCTAATTTTTACGACAAGTCCAAGGAAGTTTAACCCATTTTTAACGTGTCTGTCATAATTTAAACAGTTAACGAAGCTCTGAAATGGCTTTAGACTAGCCATTTAGCAAGATTGGTTAGCTTCTTTTCCATTAAAAAAATATTTTCAGCTGAGTTTTTTTACAGTCAACAAATCCCAGACTAAACTCACATCGGTCGTTAATAATTTCAAGGTTTAATGGTGTTTTTCTTTATTAAACCTGTTCGAAAAAGTGCTTTTGGTCGAAATCAAACTTATTATTTTGATACTTTCTAACCTAGCAAGTTTATCAGCGACTTTTAATTGCTGATAAACTACGGTAATCGCTATGGCGATTTACCTAGCTACCTTACTAATACCATTTCCAAAATATCATCGATTTTGAAAATGTCATGTCGTTAAGTAGTGCGGACGGAAGCGACCACCTTTGGCGTTCCATTCCAACACGAAGTTAGTCCAGTCGATATTACTGGACTAGCTGAGTTAGTCAGGAAGCTAACCCATCTCAATGGAGATGGACGTTTGACATCAGACACTTTAGTGGCTTGATGTCTTTGCTTCCTGCTATTTTTTGAGCCCTTCGCTTTTACATTTTTAGGCTCAGGCAGATTTCGTCCACTGGACGAAATCTCTTCAAAAAATCCGTTATTAGCAACAAAAAGAGTTGTTGCTAATAATGCCACTACGGCGAAAGTATCACCTAGGTTCACTCTCCCTCTATAATTTAGAAAATTAAATATCCCTGTATTTTCTGCCGGAGGGAGCATTTGAGGAAAGTGAACATATCTCCAAACAAGTCCATCGATTCCAGACCTTAGTTTTAACTCGGTATTAAACTTATTGCAGACCAGTTTGGGCTGGCTGGCTCAGAGCATCCAGCTGACTTTGCAGGTCTGATTTTTTCGAGGTGGTTGTTACCTTGTCAATGGCTCCTTGGGCTAACTGGATATTGTCCGCAGTCGGATTGGCCTGGGCATTGGCCAAGGCTAGCTTAGCTGAAACAATATTAAAGCGCTCCTGATAGGCAGCCTTCTGACTTTTATTGGAAACCTGATCAATCTCATCTTGGAGACTGTCAAGCTTATCGACACTAGGATTATTTTCCAGCGCTTCTAAATCTGCTTCCACGTTCTTATTGCTTTGTGATGACGAAGAGGAACTGCTAGTGCTAGAGATATACCTTGGCGCTACCTCTACATCTCCCCCCTTAACTGGCTTATTGCTGTATTTGGTATAGACAAAGAGACCAAAAATAAGAACAAGCAGGGCAAGGCTCATTGCTAAATATAGGCTTTCACTTCTTTTAAACTTCATAAAGACCCTCTCTCTTAAAATATTGGAAGACAACTGGGATGACTAGACTTATAGCGACAAGCCAGTCCTAGCGCTTCTCTCCCTTGAATGCGACCGACTATTCATCAATCGTCTGAATAGCTTTCATTGGGCTATAAGCCCCATCTGAAAGCAGATACAAAATTTATTATAGCTTATTTCGGGAATTATTCAAGTTAGTGAGAAGAAAATGCAGAAAATTAGCATTATTTTCATTTAAGGGTCAGGGAAAATTAGAACCAAGAATCTATATCTAAGACTAAACCAAGCATTCGCCTTTACAAGGAATAGGCGCTGAATGTGGCTAGTTCCACTTATCGCGTTATGGCACGAAAAAGCTGGTGAAATGAACTTCCGCCAGCTTTTACTTTGATTTTATGAGTTTTATCCACCTAGGTAGGCCTTACGAACTTCATCGGAAGCCAGCAATTCTTGACCTGTACCTGAGAGAACAATTTTCCCAGTTTCTAGGACATAGCCCCTATCAGCGATTGACAGGGCCTTATTAGCGTTCTGCTCAATCAGGAGAACCGTGGTCCCCTGCTTTTGAATATCTTGGATGATGTCAAAGATTTCTTGGATGAAGATTGGAGCCAGTCCCATAGAAGGCTCATCGAGAAGGAGGAGCTGGGGTTGACTCATCAAGGCTCGTCCCATGGCTAACATCTGTTGCTCACCACCAGACAGGGTTGCCGCATCCTGATTCTTGCGCTCTTCCAAACGAGGGAAGCGATTAAAAACATGCTCCAAATTGGCTTGATTTTGGTCCTTGTTATTATTTAAAAAGGCACCCATTTCTAGATTTTCTAGAACGGTTAAACCAGGGAAGACATGTCGACCTTCTGGTACCTGAGCTAAACCATCTGCGACAATCTTACGAGCAGCTGTCTTTTGAATCTGGTTGCCCAAGTAGCTAATGCTACCCTCACTCGGGCGAACCAAACCTGAGATAGTCCGCAAAATTGAGGTCTTGCCAGCACCATTGGCACCAATGAGGGTGACAACCTCACCTTCATTGACTTCGAAGCTGACATTCTTGACAGCTTCGATAGCCCCATAGCTGATTGAGAGGTTTTCAATTTTTAACATAGACATTAGGCTTCACCTCCCAGATAGGCTTCGATCACTCGCTTATTGGTCTTGATTTCATCAGGTGTCCCATGGGCAATCAGCCGACCGTATTCCAGTACGTAAATCCTTTCGGTTACATCCATAACCAAACTCATATCGTGTTCAATCAGGATAACCGTGATGGCAAATTCTTCCTTAATTTTGCGAATCAAGGCTGTCAATTCCGCTGTTTCTTGAGGGTTCATCCCTGCAGCTGGTTCATCTAGGAAAAGAATTTTTGGCTCAGTAGCTAGGGCCCGAACAATTTCCAAACGGCGTTGTTGGCCATAAGGAAGATTCTTAGCAAGGGTATCGGCATCTTGGCCCAAGTCAAAGATTTTCAAGAGTTCCAGAGCCTTAGCCTTGAGCTCTTTTTCACTTTGATAATACTTGGGTAAACGCAAGAATGAGGCCAAGAGGTGAGCACTATGGCGATTGGCAAAACCAATCAGAACATTGTCCAGAACCGTCATTTCCTTAAAGAGGCGGATATTTTGGAAGGTCCGAGAGAGGCCTAAAGAAGCAATCTTATGAGGAGCCTTGCCATTGAGAAGGGTGCCATCTAGTGTGACTGTCCCTTCACTTGGAACGTAAACACCTGTTAAGAGGTTGAAAAGGGTGGTTTTCCCAGCCCCATTGGGACCAATCAAACCGACCAGTTCTCCCTTGTTGAGTTCCAGAGAAACATCACCAACGGCTGTCAGACCACCGAAATTTTTGGTTAAGTTTTTAACTTCAAGAAGTGCCATTAGTTCTTACCCTCCTTATTCTTGTTGAAAAATCTTGATAGGGTAAATTCCTTGGTTCCCAAAAGTCCACCAGGACGGAAGATCATGACCAAAATCAGGGCCAATGAATAGATAATCATCCGCAATTCTGAGAAATTTTGCAGGAACATATTGAGGATACCAAGAACAACACCAGCAATAATAGTACCAGTAATGGAACCCAGCCCTCCCATAACGGCGATAATCAGGTAGTCAATGGATTTCATGATGGTGAAATCTTTTGGTACGACTGTCCCTATATAGCTGACATAGAGAGAACCGGCGATGGCTGAGATAACAGCCCCCATAACAAAGACCAAAACCTTCTGGCGAGTCAGGTTAACCCCCATGGACTCAGCTGCAATTTCATCCTCACGAACTGCAATAATTTGCCGGCCGGTTGATGACCGTAGGAAGTTAAGAACCAGAATGGTAATGACCACTACAAAGACAAAGATGACCTGCCAAGTAGTGTAGGGCAGAATTCCTGTCAGACCAGCAGCACCATTAGTAAGGGTCCCACCATTAACGATGATGATGCGAATAATTTCAGCCATACCAAGGGTTGCGATAGCCAGGTAGTCTCCTTTAAGTCGCAGGGTTGGGACACCAAAGATGATAGCGACCAGGGCTGCGATAAGAGCCCCCAAGAGCATAGACCAGTAAAAGCCATCATAGGTAGGATAGTATTGGGTAACAATAGCCGAAGCATAGGCCCCGATGGCCATGAAACCAGCTTGACCCAGGGTAAACTGACCAGAAAAACCAAGAACCAAATTGGTTCCCAAGCCCATAAGGATGGAAATTCCAATTCCCATTAGGATTTGAATATAGTAGAGGTTTAGAAGACCTGTGCTAGCTAAGACTTGGAGAATGGCGTAGATGACTGCGACAATAGCAAGCCATGTCAGATTTAATTTTAAATTCTTTTTCATGTCCTACACCTTCTCTTTCACGTTTTTACCGAGGATACCTGCTGGACGGACCAGGAGGATAACAATCAAGACGGCATAAACGATAGCATCACGGTAGGTTGATAGACCAAGGGCATTGGATAGGGTTTCCAAGATACCGATGACAAAGCCACCGATAGCCGCACCTGGGATAAGACCGATACCACCCAGAACGGCAGCGACAAAGGCCTTAATCCCTGGTGTCATCCCCATAAGCGGGTCAATCGAATTATAGTAGAGGGCAATGAGGACCCCTGCTGCACCAGCCAGGGCGGAACCTAGGGCAAAGGTGAAGCTGATGGTAGAGTCAACATTGATCCCCATCAGTTGAGCGGCATCGCTATCAACAGAGACTGCCCGCATGGCTTTCCCCATCTTGGTCTGTTTGACAATCAATTGGAGACCAATCATGAGAACGATAGCCACGGCCAAAATCAGGAGCTGAATATTGGTAATGGTCACAGGTCCCAAATCAAAGCTATGCATCTTGATAGCCTGTGGGAAAGAGCGCTTATTCGAGCCAAAGAAGAAGACCATGGTGTATTCCAAGAGGAAGGAGACCCCGATAGCCGTAATCAAGGCTGAAATCCGAGTCGAATTTCTCAAAGGTCGATAGGCCAAGAACTCAATCACCATTCCCAAAATAGCGGTAAGGACCATTGAGAAAATCAGAGCAATCCAGAAATTCAGGTGTAAACCATTAATGGCCCAGTAGCCAATAAAGGCCCCCATCATGAAGATGTCCCCGTGGGCAAAGTTAATCAATTTAATAATCCCATAAACCATGGTATATCCTAGGGCCAAAAGGGCATAGATACTTCCTAGGATAATCCCATTTACCAGTTGTTGGGGAAGTTGTGCTAACATAAAATACCAAACTTTCTTTGTTTTTATCTTGTCAAGAAAACTTCTACTACTTCTTAATCGTTACGGTATCAGCAGAGGTTTCGACACCATTGTCTAACTTAACCATAACCGCTGATTTAATCGGATTATGAAGGTTATCAATGGTCATCTCACCCGTTACGCCAACAAAGTTCTTGAGTTTCGCTAAATTATCAGCGAGCTCAATCGAATTCTTGGCTCCCTTGGCAGCTGCTGCAATCATATAAACAGAATCATAGGAAAGGGCTGAGAACTGGTTAGGCTCATTGCCATATTTCTTCTGATAAGCCTTGATAAAATCTCTAGCCTTAGCTGAGAGGTCTGCCTTGGTCGAGTAACCCGAAACGTAGTAAACATTGCTGGCATCCTTCTTGCCGGCCAAATCAATAAAGGTCTTGTCACTAAAGCCATCAGGGCCTAGGATTGGTTTGTCAATTCCCTTATCCCTAGCCTGTTTAGTAATCAGGCCAGTTTCGGTATAGTAACCTGGCATAACAATTAAGTCATAATCCTTATCCTTGATAGCTGTCAAGGCTGATTGGAAGTCTGTATCGTTGGCCACAAAGGTTTGGGTCGAAACAATTTGTCCCTTGTAGCTCTTCTTGAACTGGTCAGCAATACCCTTGGCATAGTCACTAGAATTGTCGTAGAAAAGTACAACCTTTTTGGCCTGCATATTTTCAGAAGCATATTGGGCCAGGACCTTCCCTTGGAAGCTATCCCTAAAGGTGGTCCTAAAGACAAAGCGCTTAGCCTTATCCTTACCACTAGTAGAATCAACCGTCAAGTCGTCCTGGGTACCAGAAGGGGACAAGAGAGGTACTCCTGTCTTTTGGGCATTCAAGGAAGCTGCAGATACGGCACCAGAGGTGGCAGGGCCAATGATGGCATTAACCTGATTTTGTACCGCCAAATTGGTTGCAGCCGTTGAACTTTCGGCATTATCAGACTTGTTGTCCTTGGTAACCAATTCCAACTTTTTACCATCAACACCGCCAGCCTTATTGATTTCATCAACCGCCAGCTTGATTCCCTTATTTTCAGCCGTTCCATAGGCAGAAACCGCACCGGTCAACTCCATGTCGACACCAATTTTTATGGTATTTCCGATTTTTGTTCCCTGAGCATTGCTGGTAACATCGGGTGACTTACCACAGGCCACCAAGGTTACGGCAGCCAGCAGGGCCATACCAGTTGCGATAATCTTTTTACGCATCCGATTATTCTCCTCATCTTCATTTTAAAAAGTCGGCTGGGAAGCAAATCCCTAATTTCTACCGCTTTTTAAGGCTACTGAATAGAATACAGAATTATCAGATAATTGTCAAGGGTATTTACCTGCTAGCTAAATGCAGTGGTTTTCATCTACCTTGCTTTGGACTTTAATCTGGCTAGAACGTATGAATTAGCGCCTGCAAATTAAAAAATCAGAACTTAATCAGATTCCAACTTCTGTTGATTTAGCGTCTTTTTCAAGACTTTTTCTACTTTCAAGAAACCTAAAGAGGTCTTGAAACTTGGCCTAGGATACAGAAGGTTTTAGCAGACCTCATCAGCTTTCAAGAGGCTAAGGACAATAATACTAATTAGTGCTATTTAGATAGCATTAGAAAAAGCTAGGCAAAAATAAAGAAAGAGTCTTCAAGTGCCTAGCTTTGATTTCGATTAATTAATTTCTGGCTGGTCTTCTCGAAAAAGACTACCAACAAAATCCTGATTAATATCGTCCAGATGGGAAGGACGAACTCGCTTGACAAACTTTAACTTCTTTAATGCCTCGAGGGTCTCTGCTTGCTTTTGCGCATCTAGATAAAGTTGGACATAGCGAAAACGGCGTGAGTGATAAATCATATCTCCATAGCGATTTAACTTGCGGGCATCCCGATTGTAATAGAGATAAACGATGATTCCGACACGTTTTTGTTTTTCAAACATGCTTGTTTAGCTTATCCTTTCTAATTGAACTGGCCTAGGGCTTTGACTCTATTCTTGGGCATCCTCACGAATATTTTCCCCTCGTCCTTGTCCGTGCTTGTGACGACGAGGAGCCAAAGGAAGCCCTGTATCAACAAAAATATCAGAGGAGACACTTTCAGCCAACTGCCTGGTAATCTCGGCCAAAAGGCTCTGCAGGATTACCTCTGCTAGCCGAAAGTCCTGCATGGTCTGAGTCATATCAATCTGGCGTTTTAATCGTAAAATCTGACGGCGAAGCTGGGAAACCTCTGGCCGATACTTGGCAAATTCCTTTTGGTCCTCATAGCTGGCCTGCAATTCTTGAAACTGGGCCAGCTGGTCTTGCAAGTCCTGGTCTGCCATCAAACTGACTTGCTTGGCTTGATAGTCCTGGACCTGAGGACTAGCAAGAATCGCCTCAACTAGTTGCTCAATGGCATCATCAATGGCCAAGAGCTCCTCATTAATTTCTAACATTCTTCTATTATAGCATATTGCAAAGCCGGCCCCTTTCTGGCCGGCTTTTCGAGCTAATCGGTTTCGGTTGTATGACGGACGTATCTTAGTAAAAGAGGCGTAGAGAGAGCATCATCCAAAATCTTCAAATTCTAGGATTCTTGTAAATTTAAGGCACTATTTTTTAAAGTGACCGAACTAAAATCCATTTTCGCGTATGAACTTTTCGGAACCAAATGCTCTAGTGTGTTCGGAAGTTATGTCCAAAACTACTAGCTGCAAGGGGCACAGTAAGCTCACTAATTCGTCCAATGAATATACCCTTTCAATCATACCATCAAGTTTTCTTTTAATATATCCCTTTTTCAGTAAATCTGAATCATTATAAGCATCGTAAAAGATGCCTCCCTTGCGTACTGCCAGAAAAAGAAATGAACCTTCAGGTCTTAGAACTCTATTGATCTCAGAAAAATAGCTTTCCCGCCCTTTTTTACTCACAATAAATGTAATTGGTGACATAATGTCAAAAATACAATCAAAATAGTTATCTGGGAAAGGTAAACCTTTGCTGACATCACATTCTTTCAATTCAAGCAGTCCTTGACCAATTGGTTCACTCAAAAAGTCAGAAGCTTTTTCAATAGCTGTTTGAGTTAAATCTACCCCGTAGTAGTAATCAGAAAAGTTATTATCAATCAAATATCTAAGATTTCTACCAAAACCACAACCGATTTCTAATGTGCGATTTATTGGTTCTTTTTGAAAGATTTTATCTTTTAAAGAATAGATTCTTTTTATGGCATAATTTGGCTCATTTCTAATCCTCCTGTTTTGGGATTCTTTATGTAATGATTGCCACTTATTGTCATTTGAAGCATACATAACCATTAAACTCCCCATATCTCATTACTGTAGTAACATGCGAGAAACCTGCACCAGACAAGAGATGTCGATTCTCAGAATGTGTATTAGTCACCATCGCGCCTTCTAAACTGAATTGTTTTGATAATACTTCCTCAGGAGAAAATCCATGATCTATTTTAAATTTCATATATGAAGAAGTTATCAATTTGTATATTTTAGGATCTAAAGGTAGTTCTTTTTCAAATAAGATGAAACCACCCCCCAGGAATTAATGCATCGTAAATTTTTTCGATGACAGCTTTACGATTTGAGATTGGGATAAATTGCAGGAAATAGTAACCTACAAGTAACCTACAATCAGACTAGCAGGTAAAAGATTAACATTTTCAATGGTATCATTAACAAATTTTATTTCTTTATCACATTTTTTCTGAGCAAGGTCAATCATTTCTTTTACAGGTTCAACACCATAAAAGGTTACATTTTTCTTACTGTCATGGCGTTCACACAACTTATTGATTAATGTCCCTGTGGAGCTTCCAACCTCATAGTAATTACTGCCCTCTTTTAAGAAAAAATCACTCAAGTAACAAATAAACTCGTGACCTTCTTCATATAATGGAACAGATAGTTTTACATGATTATCAAAATGTTTTGCCACTCCATTATAAAAAGTCCACTGATGACTATCATTTATGTCTATATCATTTCCAACATCCATTGGAATCCTCCTAAGCAACTAGACTTAAATAGAACCCATTAAATATTAAGTGAGGCTCGCAAAATAATTTAGGGTCCTAATCAATTGAGCAGTAAAACTCATTTCGTTATCATACCAAGCAACAGTCTTAACAAGATAGTTTCTTCCGTCCGTCGTAACTTCTGTTTGAGTTGCATCGAAAATTGAACCATGTGTATCACCTATGATATCACTTGAAACAATCAAATCTTCATTGTAAGCAAAACTTTCATTTTGCGCAGCCTTCATCGCAGCATTCACTTCGTCAACCGTTACTGGCTTTTTCACAACACTTACAAGTTCCGTTAATGAACCTGTCGGGGTAGTAACCCGTTGAGCATGACCTTTTAATAGGCCATCCAATTCTGGAATTACAAGTCCAATTGCCTTGGCTGCTCCAGATGAAGTGGGCACTGTATTTACTGCAGCTGCCCGTGCTCGACGAAAATCTCCTTTACGATGTGGTGCATCAAGAGTCATTTGATCTCCTGTATAGCTATGGATAGTTGTCATTGTACCTACTGCAATTCCAAACGCTTTATTAAGTGTATCAGCCATTGGTGCAAGGCAGTTCGTAGTACATGAACCTGGCGAAATTACTGTTTCCTTTCCTGTTAAAGTTTCGTGATTTACATTAAATACTACCGTTTTAACATCATTTCCACCAGGAGCAGTAATAATTACTTTCTTAGCCCCACCATTAGCGTGAAGGTGCTTTTCAGCTTTTTCTTTACTTGCAAAGAATCCTGTCGCTTCAAGTACAATATCAACTCCATAGGAAGCCCAATCAATCTTTTCAGGATTAGGTTCACTGGTTACTTTAATAAACTTACCATTGACGACAAATCCACCTTCTTTAACATCAACTGTACCATCAAACCTTCCTTGGGTACTATCATATTTTAAAAGGTGGGCTAACATTTTTGAATCTGTTAAATCATTGACATGTGTCACTTCAATATTATTTAGTGTTTGAATTCGGCGAAGTGCTAAACGACCAATACGACCAAACCCATTAATTCCAACTTTAACAACCATTGTACTTACCTCCTAGATTTTTCTATACAATTTCACGAGTGGAAGGATTACTCGAAATCCCTTGTCTTAATATTTTTTTGCCCACTCTTTAGCAGTGAAAAGGGAGTGATCCCTATAATTTCCGCATTGCTTTTCAGAAACTCCTGGTACATTTTTCCATTGAAAACTATCACTCACCAATTCTTCCAAAGCATTTTTTATCACTAATGCTATCTCTTTCGATGAGTGGTCACCCCATATGATTAAATGGAAACCTGTTCGACAACCAAAGAGAGAAAAATCGATCATCCCAACAATGCGGTCTCGAATAAGGCTCGCAAGCGAATGTTCAATAGTATGGATGCCAGCTGTCGGAATCGCATTTTGATTAGGCTGAACAAATCTTACATCAAAATTACTAATGGAATCACCATTTTTTCCAACTTGTGCATCAATCTTTCGAACATAAGGAGCAAGAACTTTAGTATGATCTAGCTCAAAACTTTCTACTTTTGCCAATTAACTACCTCCTATATATTTGAACTTTTATTTACTAAAATCAATGAAGTTATTACTAAAAGTCCACCAACTACTACACTCAATGTAAAGTGGTCATGCAAACCGATAACAGAGAAAATTGTAGAAAATAGTGGAACTAAAAATAAGAAGCTACTGGCAACCGTGGCACCACCTTGTTTAAGACTATAAAACCAAAGGCCAAATGAGCCGATAGAGGCTGGCAAAACAAGCCAGACAAAGCAAAACCATCCTACTGCATTAATAAGTGCAAAATTGTAGGTCTCCTGAAGCGCTAGTGAAACCAAGTACATTGCTATACCACCTATAAGAAGTTGCCAGCCAGTAAATACCCATGAACCCTTATCGAATGGAATTTTCTTAGTAATAACAGTATTGATTGCCCAACAAATAGAACCAAGGAGGGCAATAAAAGAACCTATACTGATTGCTGATTTGTCTACACCTAAGCACAAAATGACACCTAATAGACCCAAAATAAGGGATAATATCTTCCATTTATTTAGTCTATCATTTAGCAAAAAGTGAGCAAAAAGCGCTAGCCACAAGGGATTCGTAAACAAAATAATTGAGGACATTGACGATGAAAGCCCTTTTGCCATAGAAAGATTTAAAAATCCCATTGTTCCGGCTGTTTGCAATAGTCCGATACTTATAACTAATAAAATTCCTTTTTTTATACTTCCTTTGCTTCTAGGTATTATTTCAGATATTCCTTTTGTTAAAATTGTGAATACTAACATTAGGAGACCTGCAATAATAAAACGCCAACTTCCAATTAGAAAGGGAGGAGCACGATTAATAGAAATCAAATATTTCCCAGTTGGAAAAGACGAACCCATAAATATAGTCGTCAATATAATACTAAATAAGAACGAGTTCTTAGATGATACTTTAAAAACCACTAGTTTTCCTCCCATCTTTACAATCCATTATCAAAAAGATATAATAAGAGAAAATAATTGCTCCTATTAGAGATATTTTATATCTCTAATAGAGAGTATATTACTATTGGAGGTAAATGTCAATATGAAACTATCATCTGGTTGGGAACAATCTGTTTATGTTTTGCTAATACTTTCACAATTACCTGATAAGCAGACAATGAATTCCCAATTGCTAAGCGAAAGGTTAGGAACATCCCACTCATACTTAAAAAAAATCATAAAACTGCTAGTTAATGAAGGATTAATTACTTCGGTTCCAGGAAAATTTGGTGGATTTTCTTTAGCGAAGCCATTAAAAGAAATTACTTTTTATGATGTATTTGTAGCAATTGAGGGAAGGGGAAAAATATTTGCTAGTCAACAATTATTGAAAAAATTCCTAGGTGAAAATGAAGGTAAAAAAGCTCAAAAATGTGCGGTTACAGACTCGCTTGATGCAATTGAGGATACATTGGTTACGACACTTTCTTCAATTACTCTAGCTCAGGTCTTCGACCAAATAAGCTCAAATTATAGCTTGGCAGAATTAAGAGATTGGGTGAAAATAAATGCCTAACATAAGTAATATAGCGGTTTGATTTAGGAATCGGATTAGGCAAGCTTCAAAACAGTCTAGCAGACTGTTTGAGGCTGGGGATAGAGAAAACTCTGCCTTCTACTCGGTTCATCAAGACGCGTTAACGATGGCCTAACCTAAATTCCAATTGCTATATCTTCCAATTATCTTTTCTCTATTTGCCCAAAAATTGATTCATATTTGTGGGAATATTTCCAATTCCGTCCATTGCATTTACTTATATATTCTTACAAAAGAACAACAGGGTCAGCGAGCTTCTATATCTTCAATTAAAGAGTTACCTTAAAAATTATTTTTGTAAAGTAATATTAAAACCTTAGTCTTTTTCAAAGCCCTCAGCGAAGCCAATGCCTCTTATAGGGATGCTGTGGCTGCCTATAACAAGTTCGAAGGTACAATTAAGAAGTCAATTCATTGAGAGATGTCTCTTGATTAATAAAGAAGCAAATCAAAACCACCAGCTCAAGTTTCGAACTGGTGGTTTTGATTTAATTGATCTCGGGTTAAAAGCCTAGTGAAAAAGTTAAAGGTCCTAGAAAATCAGAATTTTCTGCCCCTTTCCCATTTTCATATGACTTTTTAACGCTCTTAGCATTTTACTTTAATTCATTATTTTCCATGATTTCATCAATGAAGCCATAATCCAAGGTTTCTTTGGCGGTCATCCAGTTGTCGCGTTCGGCATCGGCGTGAATCTTCTTGAGAGTTTGGCCTGAATTGTCAGCCAAGATTTTTTCAAGGGTTTCCCGAGTTTGCAGTAGGTGTTCAGCCGCAATAGCCATATCGGATTGCTGGGTTCCACCGCCAGTACCACCCATTGGTTGGTGGATCATATATTCAGCATGAGGCAACATAAAGCGTTTGCCCTTGGCACCGCTGGAAGCGATGATGGTTCCCATGGAAGCAGCCATCCCCATAACAATAGTTTGCACATCGGATTTAATGAAATTCATGGTGTCTACAATGGCCAAACCGGCTGAGACAGACCCACCTGGGGTATTGACATAAAGATAAATATCCTTGCTACTATCTTGGGCATCCAAGAAGAGCAACTGGGCAATGATGGAGTTGGCCATATTGTCTTCGACTGGCCCTGTCAACATGACAATCCGGTCTTTTAAAAGACGAGAATAAATATCGTAGGAGCGTTCTCCACGGCTGGTTTGTTCAATAACTACTGGAATCATAAAAATTCTCCGTTTCTTAACTTAAATCTGGACAGAAGACCAATCTATTGATTAGAGATTGGTCGCTCTATCACCGTGTCACCATTATAGCGATTTGGTCAAAAAAGGTCAAATAAAAAACTTAGGCTAAGAAAAAGAAGCTACCTTCTGAGGGAACTTCTTGCTTTATCAACTTATTTTGTTCCAAAGAGACGATCGCCCGCATCTCCCAAGCCAGGGACAATATAGCCATTTTCGTTGAGCTTTTCATCAAGAGCTGCGGTGTAGATGTCGATATCTGGGTGAGCTTCCTGCAAGGCCTTCACCCCTTCGGGAGCAGCGACTAGGCAGACAAATTTAATGTTAGCTGCCCCGCGCTTCTTCAAGGAATCAACGCCTAAGATTGCTGAGCCACCTGTCGCCAACATAGGGTCAACTAGGAAGATTTGCCTTTGGTCAATATCTTCTGGCAATTTAACCAGATATTCAACAGGTTGCAGGGTCTCTTCATCGCGATACATTCCGATATGGCCAACCTTAGCTGCAGGGACCAAGCTAACCAAGCCATCAACCATCCCAATTCCAGCCCGCAAAATAGGGACAATGGCCAATTTCTTACCAGCCAACTGCTTTTGAGTCGTCTTGGTGATGGGGGTCTGGATTTCGATATCTTCTAAGGGGAGGTCTCGAGAAACTTCGTAGCCCATCAACATGGCAATTTCATTGACCAATTCGCGAAAGACCTTGGTTGAGGTATCCTCACGACGCAAGATTGATAATTTGTGCTGAATCAGTGGATGTGAAATAACTTGAAATTTTCCCATAATGTGTCCGCTTCTGTGAAGCTTTCCACCTTTCTTCTTGTTTTCCTTTATTATAGCAAAACATCCCATAATTAGCAGGAAAATTCAGGAAATAAGCCAGCTGAGGAGCTTTTTAGAAAACCTGACTCAGGCGGTCTAGAGCCTCTTTTAGGGTAGCCTGTGGCGTTGCGACATTTAAGCGAGCATGACCAAGACCCTCTTTCCCGAAGGTGGAGCCGACATTGAGAATCAACTTGGCTTCCTCCTTGATTTTGCGGTGAAGTTCTTCATCATCCAAGCTATAGGCTGAAAAGTCCAGCCAGACCAGATAGGTTCCTTCTGGCTTCATGACCTTTATTTGAGTCTCCCTTGTCAGGCGCTCAACCACCAGATTGATATTTTCTTCCAAAACTTTCTTGAGTTCCGTTAACCAAGAGCGACCGTAGCGAAAGGCAGTTTCGGTGGTCACCAGTCCAATGGTTGGAACCTCGTGCTGATTATTGCCCAGCTGCCGTTTTTTGAAAATGGCTCTCAGTTCAGGATTTTCAATGATGGCAAAACTATTCTTAGTCCCTGCTACATTAAAGGTCTTGGTGGCACTACCTAGAATTAGGGTGAAATCCTTGAAGTCACCTAAGGTGTTGAGAGAATGATGCTTGTTCCCAAAGAGGGCCAGGTCTTGGTGAATCTCATCAGAAACCAGAATAACATTATGCTTACGGCAAAGCTCTGCCACCTTAACCAATTCTTCTGGACTCCAGACCCGGCCACCTGGATTGTGAGGACTACAAAAGACATAGACCTTGACTTGGTTTTCAACAAGGTCCTTTTCCAATTGCTCAAATTCTAATTCAAAACGTCCATTTTTCTCGACTAAGGAGTTTTCAACTAACTGGCGATTATTGAGCTTGACCGAGCGAGCGAAAGGCGGATAGACTGGGGTATTGATGAGGACCGCCTCGCCTTCCTTACTGAAGGCCTGAATGGCCACCGAAATAGCTGGTACCACGCCTTCAATCAGAACCAGAGCTTCCTTCTCAAATCCATAGCCATGCTCCTCTTTTTCCCAGGTCTGGATGGACTCTAGGACTTGGTCAGAAAAATAAGGGTAACCGTAGTCGCCACGCTGGGCATAGGCCTCTACAGCTGCCTTCATTTTAGGAAAAGGCAGGAAATCCATATCGGCTACCCAAAGAGGTAGCAGGTCCCGATTGGCCTCTACTTCTTTCCATTTCATTGAGTGGTTCTCTAGGCGGTCGGGTAGGGTGTTAAAATCAAAATCTATCATCTGTTTCTCCTCACTAGTTGGGCTGAGGGCCTAATAATACTCAATAAAAATCAATCTAGCCAAGGCAAGGAGCAATGACATCAAGTCACTAAAGTGACTGATGTCGCAGTAGGTGTCTGCTATCTTTGCGCCACTTTGTGGCACAGCAGACAGCTAGTCACCCTTGCTGGGGTAGTAAGACAGTCCGGTGGACTGTCTTAGCCGACACTTTAAAATAAAAAGGTGTGAGGTGACGAAGGTTTTGGCATCTGTCAAAGCCCTTCTGTCTTACTCCCAAACGGCAATCTCCATAGCGATTGCCTAGCTCCCTTACTAACCTCACAAAGTTGGTGAAATCGACCAACTTTGCTCCGCATCGCACGAGCTGCAGGTAGCTCAAAAGCTCTAGGAGACCTTTTGAGGTTGGAAATCGGGAAAGCTTTGCTTTCCTCAGTAAGTACGGCAAAGTGAGTTAACGATGCGACATGGAGTAAAAACTGTCAATATTCCAGTTTTTATGAAATTAGTCAGGGATATAGAAAACTACAATCGTAGTTTTCGTAGTCACTCTAATGAGAAATCATAGAGTGACTTTATCCGTGGGATATTTTTGATTTTTGAAGAGTATAAATCGCTCAAGATTGAATGTAGGGGGAAGTCATGAGCGAATACTAGTTATATTAGGCCTTAAGGGCTTGGGCCAAATCGGCGATTAAATCTTCCTTATCTTCAATACCAATAGACAACCGTAACAAATTATCTGTCAAGCCATAGGAAGCCCTAACATCTGCTGGAATATCAGCATGGGTCTGGGTGGTTGGGTAGGTAATGAGACTTTCCACCCCTCCCAGGCTTTCCGCAAAGGTGAAGACCTGCAGACTATTGATGATGGTTGGAATTTTGGCTTGGTCCTTGACTTTGAAAGAGATCATGCCACCCTTACCCGTATAGAGGACTTCCTTAACGGCAGGCGATTGCTCTAGGTATTGGGCAACAGCTCTTGCGTTCTGTGTTGAAGCTTCCATCCGAAGCTTGAGGGTCTTAAGCCCCCGCATGAGCATGTAGCTATCAAAGGGCGAAAGGTTGGGGCCAGTCGTATTAAGATTATCGAAGAGCTTATCATAGTAGGCTTGATTGCTGGTGATGACAACACCTGCTAAGACATCATTGTGACCAGCTAGGTACTTGGTCGCCGAGTGGACAACGATATCAGCCCCCAGCTCAATGGGATTTTGATAAATAGGACTGTAGAAGGTATTATCCACAATAACGGCCGCCCCTTTTTGGTGGGCCAACTCAGCGACTGCCTTTATATCAAACTCAATCATAAGGGGATTGGTCGGCGTTTCAATATAGACAATATCGGTATCATCACCAATAGCTGCCAGCATTTCTTCTTGGGAGTTGGTATAGGTGAAATAAAAGCGCCCCTGTTTTTCTTGGTCATTAAACCAGCGGAAGGAACCCCCGTAAAGGTCCCTAGCTGCCACAACCTTGGAGCCGACTGGAAAAATTTCCAGAGCTAGGACAACCGCACTCATACCAGAGCTAGTCGCGATGGCATAGTCCGCCTTTTCAATGGCTGCCAGCGTTTTTTCTAAGGTTGCCCTAGTTGGATTTTTGGTTCTCGTATAGTCAAAACCGGTTGACTGACCAAATTCAGGGTGCTGGTAGGTGGTTGAAAAATGCAAGGGGGCAGCCAAGGCCCCCGTTTCCCTGTCTGAATTAATTCCGGCATGAGCCAATAGTGTGGCCAATTTATAGTCTTGTGTCATCAAAACGCCTCCTTAGACTCTTGAAAATCAAAACCTTCCGTCGGCAAGGCTTCTGGCCTAGACTGGATGGATTTTCATTGAGTTTTAACATCTGCCTTTTATTTTAGCACGATTTTGAAGGAAGACAGCCACCCATCCCATACTTAAATTTGATAGACAGATATAAGAAAAAGTTATAAGAGGAAGACGAAGGAAAGAAAAACAAGCTCTGTTTAAAGGAGTTGCTAGTTCGTTCACCTTATTTAATTCCAAACTTCTGTCTCAGGCTCTCGGCACGACGACCTAGGAGGCCATCAATCTGGCGGGTACGCAGGGCAAAGTAACCATAAACAACCACGCCCAGAGCACCGAGAACGACTACATGGACGAGACTGGAAACTCGGCCGACAACAGGATAAACTTGACTGAGGCCGAAGTAGCCAAGACCAACGACCAGTCCCATAATAATGGTCATCCAAAGAATAGTTTTGGCATCCTGTCTGATTTCAGCATGGTCAAAACCAGTCACTTCTTGGATTTTGAAATACATAAGAACGATAGGAATCCAGAGAGCCAGGGCTGTTGCCACCAGCGGACCGTATGGGCCAAAGACATAGAGCATGGGTACCTGGAAGACCAGCTTGGCCAAAATTCCCCAGAGGAAATATTGAATAGCCTTGCGATTTTCAAAAAGGGCCTGGAGCATAGGAGCCATGAGCGAATAGAGGGCTAGGAGGATTGTCTCAGCCATAACAAAGACAAAGAGATAGTGGGCCGTCTTACTTGGCAGACCGTAGAAGACCACATAGATAGGTTTGGCCAGAATAACCGACCCGACAACCGCTGGCAGGATAAAGAGCCAAAGCATCTGCAGGTTATTGACAACCACCTTGCGGAGCTCCTCCCATCTTTTCTTGGTGAAGGACTCGGTAATAACCGGGATGCCGACACCTCCGATTGAGGTGGCTACCGAAATCAAGATCATATTGATTTTGCTTGGATTGGCAGACATATAGCTAAAGAGGATATTACGTTCAGTCTGGCTATAGTTGGTGAAAAGGGCTAGGACATTATTGAAGGTTCCTTGGTCAATCAGCTGCAGGGTTTGGATGGCTGAACCCGTGATGATAAAGGGAATGGCTTCCTTGAAGGTTTCCTTGAGTAGACCCAAGGTATCAATCTTAATATTTTTGGCTTCCTTGGCAAAAATTTTCTTGAGTAGACCTGCCTTATTGAGGTAGAAAACCAAAACCGTCATGCTGGCAATCATACCGATAAAGGCGGCAAATGTTGACTGGCTGACAGCTGTCACATAATCTCCCGAACCCATCTGCATGATGAAGTAGGCGGTCAGAAGCATCCAGATAACCCGAATCAGTTGCTCAAAAATCTGGCTCATGGCATAGGGCTTAAAGTCATTGTACCCTTGGAAAATCCCCCGAATAACACTCATGGCGGGGAAGACCAGCACGGCTAGGGACAGGCTATGGATAACCGGAATCAGCTCTGGCCCAGTCCCCGACACAATGGCAAAAAGTGGTGAGGCCAGATACATGATAATGGCGAAGACCAGACCGACCACGCCCATGAGCTTGAGGAAGCCCTTAATCAGGTGAATGGAATGGTCTTCCTTATCCATGGCATTGTACTTGGCAATTTGCTTGGCCACGGCAACATTAATACCTGTGGTTGACAGCAAGAGGAAGTAGGCATAGATATTGTAGCCCATACCGTAGAGGGCATTGGCTTGGTTGCCATACTTCCCCATCCAGGCATACCATGGGATAATGTAGAGGGCACCCATGAGGCGACTGAGGGTATTCCCCGTCGTTGCCCAGAAGGTCCCTCGAGCCATTTTTTCATTTTGAGTCAGTTGTTTTTCTGCCATAGATCTCTTTCTTATCTTGGTTAATACTGAGTTAAATTCAAAATTATCAGTCTATATCAGCAAAATAAATCACTTGTTCGGAGTAAATTAAAAGGAGCGAACTTAGCCTAGTATTTTCGCCGTAGTGCTTAACGGCTTTGTATCTTGTTAGAATTTACTTCCGTCCGCACTATTTAACGACATGGAATTTCAAAATCGATAGTATTTTGAAACTTGCTACGTTAGAAAATATCAAAATAAAATTTGGCTATTTACTGAGTATAAACTAGCCTTACTATTATAAACTTTTGCCTGTGACTTGTAAAACGGGAACTTTCCGTCTAAAATAGTAGTCATGATAAAGATTGAGCAAGTGCTTGATATCCTCAAGCAAGATAAGAATTTTCGAGACATTGCCTATCAGGGCGATTATGCTTACAACTGGAGCGGAGTCACCTTTGACCATCTCAGCTATGACAGTCGTCATGTCACTCCTAGCAGCCTCTTTTTTGCCAAGGGAGCTGTCTTTAAGAAGGAATTTTTGCAAGGGGCTGTTGAAAAAGGCTTGGCCTTCTATATTGCCGAAAAGGATTATGAGGTTGGCATTCCAGCTATTTTGGTCAATGACATTAAACAGGCCATGAGTCTGATTGCCATGGCCTTCTATGACAACCCCCAAGACAAGCTAAAAATTCTAGCCTTTACTGGAACCAAGGGCAAGACCACGGCTGCTTACTTCGCCTACAATATTTTCAAGCAGAGCCAGAAGCCAGCCATGCTCTCAACCATGAATACCACCCTGGATGGGGAGACCTTTTTTAAATCTCAGCTGACCACACCCGAGAGTTTGGATCTTTTTGAGATGATGGCCCAGGCCGTTGAGAATGGTCGTAGTCATCTGATTATGGAAGTTTCCAGTCAGGCCTTTTTGGTCAAACGCGTTTATGGCCTGACCTTTGATGTCGGCGTCTTTCTCAATATTAGCCCCGACCACATCGGACCAATTGAGCATCCGACCTTTGAGGACTATTTCTACCACAAGCGTTTACTAATGGAGAATAGTCGAGCAGTCGTTGTCAATAGTGGTATGGACCATTTTGCCATCCTGCGTGACCAGGTAGCTTCAATCCCTCATGATTTTTACGGAGAACTTTCTGACAACCAGATTAAAAATAGCCGAGCGTTTGACTTTGACTTGACCGGTAAACTGGCAGGCCACTACGACATCCAACTCATCGGTGATTTCAATCAGGAAAATGCCTTGGCCGCTGGCTTAGCCTGCCTGCGTCTAGGAGCCAGCCCAGCCGATATCCAAAGGGGGATTGCGGAAACGACCGTCCCAGGTCGCATGGAGGTTTTGACTCAGACCAATGGGGCCAAGGTCTTCGTTGATTATGCCCATAATGGAGATAGCCTTAAAAAACTCTTATCTGTTGTTGCCCAGCACCAAAGTGGGAAAAATATTCTTATCTTGGGTGCTCCCGGAAACAAAGGTGAAAGTCGACGGGCCGATTTCGGGGCTGTCATCAATCACCATCCTGACCTAGAGGTCATCCTATCAGCCGACGACCCAAACAAGGAAGACCCCCAAGTCATCTGTCAGGAAATTGCCAGCCACATTAAGCGGCCCGTTGAGATTATTGTTGACCGCGAAAAGGCTATTAAAACGGCTCTGCAGCTGACCCAAACAGCCCAGGATGCCGTCATCATCGCTGGTAAGGGAGCGGATGCCTTCCAAATTGTTGATGGCAAACGGGCGTCCTATGCTGGCGACCTGGCTATCGCCAAAAAGTACTTAAATTCTTAAACAATTATTTTTATTTAGCGGGCTAAATAAAAATAATTACAAGTAGCCAAATCCCTTGGGGGACTTGGCTTTTACTTTATTCAAAAATTGTCTAAAAACGATTCCAAATTTAAAATTCCTATGCTATAATGTGGAAGAATTTTCAATCTCAGCTTGCTCAAAAATGAGTGCTTGAGATAATTTGAAGGTTCAGGAAGAGTCCAATCTAATCCAACAGCTTGAGACCCATTTTGGACCCTCTTCCATCTCAAAAAGAAAGGAGGTTCAGATGACTAAAATTCGTGCGGACCAAATTCAGGTGGCCTATGACAATCACACCATTATTGATCACCTATCTCTGGAAATTCCAGAAGGGAAAATAACCACCATCATCGGTGCCAACGGCTGTGGTAAATCAACCCTGCTCAAGGCTCTAACGCGGATTCACCCACTTAAGAAGGGAAGAATCTACCTCGATGGTCAAGCCATTGCTAGTCTACCCACCAAGGAAATCGCTAAGAAATTGGCCCTTCTCCCTCAGCAAACACAGGCTAGCAAGGGGATTTCTGTCTATGATCTCATTTCCTATGGTCGCTTTCCTCATCAAAAGTACCTGGGAAGCCTGACCAAAGAAGACCGCAATGCCATTCATTGGGCCATGGAGGTCACCAAGGTTACGGACTTTGCTAACTTGGATGTTGATAGCCTGTCTGGTGGTCAACGCCAAAGGGTCTGGATTGCTATGGCCTTGGCTCAGGATACCGACACTATCTTCCTAGATGAGCCAACCACCTATCTGGATATGAACCACCAGCTGGAAGTTCTGGAATTGCTCCAGAAACTCAACCAGAATACTGAAAAAACCATTGTTATGGTCCTGCATGACCTCAATCTATCCGCTCGCTTTTCTGATCTTCTGATTACCATGAAGGATGGTCAAATCCTCCATCAGGGTCCCGTTGCTCAGATTATGAGCGCTGACATTCTCAAGGAAATCTTCGGTATTAAGGCTCAGCTGACCGAAGACCCCATCACTAAACGTCCCCTACTGCTGACCTATCAGCTGATTAAATAGATAAGATTCACAGGAGAAATTCTATGAAAAAAATAATGACAGCCCTCTTTGCCCTTCTTGCTGTATTTGTCCTTGTGGCTTGTGGCAATAACAAGCAGGCTCATAAAGACGAGGCCCTTTCATCCATGCCAAAGATTTCTGGCTTCACCTACTATGGCAAGGTTCCAAAAAATCCTAAGAAAGTGGTTAATTTTGCTTACTCCTATACTGGCTACCTGCTTGAGCTGGGTGTCAATGTCTCCAGCTATTCCTTGGATAACGAAATCAATAGCCCGGCCTTTGGTGATAAACTCAAGAAGGCTAAAAAATTGACCTCTGAAGATACCGAAGCGATTGCAGCCCAAAAACCAGACCTGATTATCGCCTTTTCAACGGATAAGACTATCAAGCAACTCAAAGAAATTGCTCCCGTCCTAGTCATTGAGTACGGTAAACGCGACTACCTACAAATGCTGACGGACCTGGGAAAGGTTTTTGACAAGGAAGACAAGGCCAAAACCTGGTTGACCAACTGGAAGAAGAAAACAGCTCAAGCTAAGGAAGAATTAAAGAGCTACCTGCCTGAAAATACCAGCTTCACCGTTATGGACTTCTATGATAAGGACATCTACCTCTACGGAAAAAATTGGGGGCGCGGTGGCGAACTCATCTATGATGTCCTGGGCTACTCTGCCCCACAAAAGGTCCAAGATGATGTCTTTAAAACAGGCTATTTCGGAGTTTCCCAAGAAGTCCTCGGCGATTATATCGGTGACTACGCCCTCCTCAATGTTAGCAAGGCAACCAAGCACTCAGCTGCTTCCCTGAAAGAAAGTGATGTTTGGAAAAATATTCCAGCCGTTCAAAACAAACACGTCCTAGAAGTTGAAGAAGAGCTCTTCTACTTCTCCGACCCTATGTCGCTTGACAAACAGCTTCCTGCCTTCGTCAAGGCTGTCAAAGAAGCCAATTAGATTGGAAAACACTATGAAGAAGCCTTCTCTTCTGAAACAAAAGAATAAGCCAAATCTTACTTGGCTTGTTTTTTTCGTCATTCTCCTATTATTTACCTTGGCCTGCTACCTTTCCTTGCGCTTTGGAGCCGTCAACTATAGTCAAGCCCAACTTTGGCAGATCCTGGGACATCCTTTTACGAATTCGGCTATGCAGGACATTGTTATTGATTTACGTCTACCCAGGCTCCTAGCGGCTACCCTAGTTGGGGCAGCCATGTCTCAGGCTGGTGCCATTATGCAAGGGGTGACCCGCAACCCCATTGCCGACCCAGGCTTACTCGGCATCAATGCTGGTGCTGGGCTGGCCCTGATTTTAGGCTACGCCATCTTCGGCAGTCTCCATTACAATCTCATTCTCCTGCTCTGCCTCTTGGGGTCTCTCTTGGCGACCCTCCTAGTTCTGGGCTTGTCCTATCAGCCTAGACGAGGCTACCATCCCATTCGCCTGATTTTAGCTGGAGCCATGGTGGCTACTCTCTGCTCTGCCATAGGTCAAGCTGTCACCCTCTACTTCAATCTAGAAACCAATGTCATCGGCTGGCAGGCTGGAGGCTTTTCACAAATCAATTGGAAGATGCTGGCCATAGTCGGTCCCCTGATTATTCTAGGGCTAGTTCTGGCTCAGCTTTTCTCCCACCAGTTGACTATTCTCAGCCTGGATGAGACAGTCTCCAAATCTCTGGGTCAAAGGACCAACACCATCAGTTTTCTACTTCTGGGCATTGTCCTCCTCTTGTCAGCTGGGGCCGTAGCTCTGGTTGGTAGTATCGCCTTTATCGGTCTAATTATTCCCCATTTTATTCGGGTTTTCATCGTCCGAGATTACCGCTACCTGCTCCCCTTAACAGCCTTTACCGGAGCCACTTTTATGATTTATGTAGATCTCCTCAGTCGTATCCTCAATCCTCCGACAGAGGTTCCCATTAGTGCCATTGTCTGCCTAGCAGGACTACCTTGCTTCCTCTGGCTGGTTAAAAAAGGAGGCGACTTATGATGACCAAGAAATCTTCCCTCAAAGTGCTAATCCTCCTGACCGCCTTATTGCTAACCGTCATATACCTTTCTCTTTCGCTGGGCTACAGTCATTCCTCTCTCACGGACCTTGGACGACTCTTGATTGGTCAGGGAGAACAGGCTCAAAATTTTATTATTACTCAGATTCGCTTGCCTCGGATTCTGGCCTGTCTAGTCGGCGGTGGTTCCCTAGCCCTAGGAGGTGTCCTTTTGCAGACCCTAACCAGGAATCCTCTAGCGGACTCTGGTATCCTGGGAATTAATGCTGGGGCAGGTTTGGTCATGACCATCATGATTGGCCTATCAGTAGATACTAGCTTGGAGGCAACCGCTTCTCTCCCCCTCTTTGCCATGCTAGGGGGAGCAGCCGCTATCCTTCTCGTCTACCTTGTATCGCTGCAGAAAAATCACAGCATAAACCCCAACCGCTTGATTATCACGGGAGTTGGAATTTCCAGTATGCTATCAGGCTTTATGGTAGCCATTCTCAGCTTGACGGATGACAATAAGATGACCAGCATTATCTCCTGGCTCAGTGGCAAGATTACAGGTAATGACTGGACCAGTCTGGCCATCTTCGCTCCCCTCTTAATCATCCTTTGGCTTCTAACCTTTAGTCGAAGCAGGGCCCTCAATATTATGGCTCTCAATGAGCAAACAGCTCTGGCTCTGGGACTGCGCCTGCAAAGGGAACGCCTCATCACCCTGAGTCTAGCGACTGCTCTAGCTTCACTTAGCGTCGTTCTGGTCGGTAATATCACCTTCGTAGGCCTGGTTGCTGGCCATATTAGCCATCGTCTCCTCGGTAGCCAACACCAAAATAGCCTACCAGCCTCGCTGATTATTGGCATGATTCTTTTGACGAGCTCGGATACTATCGGCCGCCTGCTGCTGGTTGGAACAGGCATTCCAACAGGTATCATCGTCTCGGTCCTCGGTGCCCCTTATTTTCTCCATCTGATGCTAAAAACAGATAAGTAACGGTTCAAAAGGTCGAAACACTGGGTATTAATACCAGTGAAAAAGTCAAGTGTCAAGAAAGCTGACTAGTAATCAGAGAAAAAGTTTTATATAAGAAAAAACGAATGCAAGGATTCATAGAAGAATAGCAAGCCTGGCATTCGTTTTTTTGTGTTCATAAAATTCATTTTCCTCGGTTCTACAAGGAAGGGTCTCACATGATTCTTCCTTGTAGTCCTTTTTTAACAGGCGCTTGTTAAAGAGCTTTTGCTTGGGTGACATCAGGAAACTGATTAGGAAAATAGCTGTTGAGGTCAAGACGATGGTGGAGCCAACAGCCAGATTAAAACTATAACCGATAAAAAGTCCCAAAACTGACGAAAGCGCTCCTAGCCCGGCAGATAAAATCACCATCATCCGAAGACTATTGGCAAATAGATAGGCCGTTGCTGCGGGGGTAGAGTAACGATTAAAATAGTTCCAACACTCTGCATAGCCGTTACCGAAACCACCGTTAAAAGGATCATCAGAAGGTAGTGGTAAAAACCAACTCTGATTCCCATGGTTCTGGCTAGGATAGGGTCAAAAGTGGTTAGCAAAAGCTTTTTGAAGAAAAGCAAGAGAAGCCCTAAGACCAGGGTTGAAACAAGCAAGGTCAGCCACTTATTACTATCTTGTACGGCAAGAATATTACCAAAGAGAATATGGAAGAGATCCGTCGAACTATTGGCCAGACCAATAAGGATTACTCCCAGAGCTAGAAAGGAGGAAAAAGTAATACCGATTGCTGCATTCCCTTTAATGAAACTATTTTCTTTGATGAAGGTGATAATGATAGCCGCCAGTAGCCCGCAAGCAATTGCCCCAAAGAAAAAATTAATTCCCAGCATATAGGATAGGGCAACTCCCGGTAAAACAGCGTGGGAAATGGCATCCCCCATCAGGGACAGGGAACGCAAAACAATAAAGGGGCCAAGGGCACCAGCCACTAAACCGATAACCAGAGCCGTTACCAAGGCATTTTGTAAAAAAATGATAGGTCCCAAGACCAGACAAAAATTCACCTAACATTCTAGACCTCCCCCAAGAAAACTAGGTTCCCAAAGGCTCGCTTCAAGTTATTCACCGTGAAATTAGTCTCCACAGGACCATATGCAACCAGCTCTTTATTCAAGATGATAAGCTGGTCAAAGTAATTCCTGACCCTACTTAAGTCATGATGAACAATCAAAATCAGTTTTCCATTAGCTTTCATCAGCCTCAAGAGCTCAACAATGATTTTCTCACTAAGGGCATCAACTCCAACAAAGGGCTCATCCAAAATGATAATATCAGCTTCTTGGACCAGGCAGCGTGCGAGTAGGGTGCGTTGAAATTGACCACCAGAAAGTTCAGACAGGGCCTCATTGGCGAAGTCCGTCAGACTAACTTCCTCTAGTGCTTGGCTTACCTTCTGCCAATCCTCTTTAGTCAAACAGCCAAAGGGCAACTGACCTTGATAGCGTCCTAGACTGATGCACTCCTTGACCGTTATGGGAAAGTTATGGTCAAGCTGGCTTCTCTATTCTAGGTAAGCGATCTTTTTGCTTGAAAGGTCAACCTGGCCTTGTGACGGTATTAAGCCCAAGATGGCCTTAATCAGCGTTGACTTGCCAGCCCCATTAGGACCAATCAGGCCAACAAGTCCTGCCTCCTTTAACTCAAAACTTACCGATTCTAAAATTTTCTTGTCTTTCTGATAGCTGACATCAAGATTCTTCACACTTAACATAGGAACCCTCCTCATTGACTAAGTCCCTGGGCAATCTTTTCCAGATTCCATTTCATCATGGCATAGTAACTATTCCCTTCTTGCCCTTGCTTTGCAATAGAGTCTGTAAAGATTTTCGCATAAATGGGAACCCCACTATCCTTTGAGACGGCCTTCATGGGACGATCATCCACACTTGATTCGACAAAAAGGGCCGCTGGCTTTTGCTGTTTTAGCTTGTCTACCAGACTTCTGATCTGCTCAGGACTTCCCTCTTCCTCTGTGTTAATCTCCCAAATATAAGCAGAAGGCACTCCGTAAGCCTTGGAAAAATATTTAAAACAACCTTCGCTGGTTACAATCAGCTTCCTGCTTTCTGGAAGATCAGCAAATTTTCTTTTGACCTCCTCATCTAGCTTAGCCAGTTTTGTAAGGTAGCTATCACGATTCCTTTCATAAAATTTCTTATTTTTTGGATCCTTAGCTATCAATTGCTTGGCAATATTTCTAACATAGATGGCGCCATTTTCTAAATTCAGCCAAGCGTGTGGGTCTTCCTTGCCCCTTTCATTTTGCCCCTCTAGGTAGATGACATCCACACCATCGCTGACAGCGAAGTAATCCTTATTTTTCTTCTTTTGAGCATTCTTGACTAATTTACTAAACCAAGCCTGAGCACCATCCTCAAGATTAATCCCATTGTAAAAAATCAAATCCGCTTGAGAAGTCCTTTTGACATCCTCAGGTAGAGGTTCGTATTCATGTGGGTCCTTTCCTACAGGAACTATGCTATGTAGGTCAACCCTATCACCAGCAATTTCCTTGGTCATATCAGCAATAATTGAATTGCTAGCTACCACCTTCAATTTTCCCTGAGATAAATTTCTCATTGAACAAGCTCCCAAACTTAAGATGGCAAAGAACATTAGTAATAGTAAAAAGCATTTTCTCATCTTTCTTCCTCCCAAACCATCGATAAATAACTGTATTTATTTTTATGATTAAGTTCGCTTAATTATATTTTTGTGGTAATTTACAAATGATATTTTGTCAACTAGAATTTTAATTTGTTATATATTCTAATAATAGGGTGGTAGCTAGAAAACTTGATATAAAGATAACTTTCAACTTCGACTTGTTCAAAATTACTACTTTCATGTTGTGAGTTTAATTCCGTTTTATGATATAATTATGGTATATGAAATTAAACTGTACAAACAGATTAAGGTGAGTTTATGAGCCAAAAAATGTTAAATTTGAATGATATTATTAACTACATTTCTCAGCTACCTTTTGCGGACTTTAACAAAGTGGTGCGTCAGTATGCAAACAGCCAAAGAGTTGATGTCGCCGATACTATGAACTTTGTTGTGGTCTCAAACTTTGAAGAACATTTAGCAAAATTGGGTGTTAATAGCTCATGCCCTCAATGTAGTTCAACCTCAATCAGTAAATATGGTAAGCGAAACAATATCCAAGTTTTTAAGTGTAAAGATTGCTCTAAACGCTTCACACGCTTTTCAGGAACAGCCTTGGAGAAAACAAGATGGCACTGGGACATTTGGCTTAAAGTTCTTGAAATGACCCTAAACGGCTACTCTATTGAAGATATGCGCAATGTTCTTATCAATGATTATGATTGTTTAGGGATTGATATTAAAACAGTTTGGTTGTGGCGCTTAAAACTTATCACTGCTATGGCTAATATGCCTATGCCAATCTTGAGTGGTGTCGTACAAGTAGACGAAACATTTGTTCGTGAAAGTCAGAAAGGGAGTCGTCACCTTAAATCAACTATCAGCCAAACTGACGTGCGCAAACCTCGCTATGGTCGTCAATCTTCTAAATATGGTGTCATGGGGTCTGAGTTCGCAACAGTTGTAACTGCCGTAGATAATCGTGGTTACTGTGTCTGTAAAGTTGCTAGTCTAGGTAAATTATCGACCGATATTTTCTATGACCTCTTTCATGATCATTTAGACAGCCCTGCATTTCTTTGTAGTGACGCTAACAGTATCTATGAAGATTACTGCCAAGTAACTAATACACCTCACTACGTTCGCCCTTCTAACTTCTTGAAGGTTATCGGCAATAAAGGATATGTTATCCAAGCAACTGATGAATTTGAGAAGCGTGCCAATAACAAGATTTTGGAACATCTCTATTATGAAGGTGTCACTGACAAAATTACCAACCGTGGGGAAATCCTCTTTGATAAATTCAATGATATTAAATATCAAAATAGCTTATCATTGGCTCGTGTTAATGAACTGCACAATGACATCAAACGCTTTATCAATCGTAATATGACCAATGTTTCTACTAAGTACCTTCAAGATTATATCGGTTATTTCACTTATATCCGTAATTGGAGAATAGAACACGGATACTACCCAACTTCTAAAGCAGACGCAGAAGCAATCTTTATTGAAATTTTGAAGACAAAGAAAAACCTCACTTCAAGCGAAGTAAGGCAAAAAGAATTGGTGTTACCGAAACCAAGTTCTCGTTACATGGAAGTCTTGAAAGCAGAAACTAAGAAGGCTAGAACAGCTATTGATAATCCCTATTTCAAGTTTAACGAAGAAGATGGCGTTTATTCTTTTAATAAGCGTGAGTATCTCCTAGACCTCCCTAAAAGCCGTCTGTTTGAAATAGCTAAAGAGTGTCACTTAACCAAGTATCGCAAGTTGGCGCATTGGTCTTTGGTGTCTCTGATTTTAAAGCAGGATAACATTCAGGATATTATTTATCAGCAGTTAGCTAAAGACAGGAACCAGCTTATTGATGAGGAAGATTTAGAGGTTATTAGGTCTAGTGTATATGCGCAGAGTTCTTTTTAATGACTTTGTATGAAATAGGGTCAAATTGATAATCAGTAAATAATTTTGAAGCTGGTATTATTTCTATCTCGCCTTTTCCAGTAGTTTCATCAAAATTGTAAACACGATATATAAATAAATCGCCTTCCTCTTTATGTAAATCAAAATACAAACGTTCATTCTCAGTCATATAAAACGGTGTGTCCAGACTACCTTTTGTTGTTTTTACTTCTAAGTATCTATCAGTTCCATCCTCATTCAGCGAAATAATGTCAAAACCTGCGCCATCTCCCTGAACATCGCTAAGATGAATAAGACGACCTGTGTCTTGCGGAGCAAACTCTAATATTCTTTTCGTTTCGTATCGAATAACAAAATCTTCCCCTAAACGTCCTAATTCAGTCCGTCTTCCATTCAATCCCTGCCAATCAATTTTTTTAGGAAGAAATTTTGTTCTGATTTCAGTCCGCCTTTTTATTTCTTTATCAGTGATTACTGTAAGAGTTTGATTTGATTTTAGCCCCACAAGAATGGACCATCTAGCTGGTTTAACAGTTTTATCAATAGAATAGGTATCATAGTAAGTTTCTATCTCATTTTTCTGATGGGATACTACATTTCCTATTCGTTGCATAATTTTTGGTTCATTTCTTGTATTACTAGGTTCATTGTCATCATCATCAAAAGGGATAACCGTTTCTAATAATTTTTTGACATCATTTGTTGTAAGTGTTCCGTATTGATTTAATAATACAGAAACTCCTTTCCTAATATCACTTTCTGAAGTTGCCATTTTAAATATCCTCCAATTGGTAGTTAGTAATTACTAAATGTTTAACATCTTGTTCATTTCTATTTTTGAAATTAACTGAATATGATTTATCAAATCTAAACTTATACCAACCATCATGCTCATAGAGTTCTTCAATGAAATCTGTTGACTTAACTATCATGAGCCATTTTGTTTGGTTTACTTGTAATAATTCATTGCGTAAACGTATTTGTTCTTGAGCGTCAAATACATGCAAATTATATGTGCTAAATTCTGAGTCATACGGTGGGTCTAAAAACATAAACGCTCCTTCTTGGTCTATAAAAGCGTCTGAAAAATCTCCTTGCAAAATTGTCGTATTTCTCAACTTATTTACCGTTTCATCATCTGTTATTTGATTAAATCTTTGTAGGAAATCTTTTTTTGCATAGGAATTTCCACCAAACGGAACATTAAACATTCCATCAGCATTATATCTAAACATCGAAGAGTAAGCATATTCCCTAATAAATAGATATAATACAGTCTTTAATTGAGGATGTTGCTCAAAAGTTGTTTGGTTATATAAAGTTCGTAAATAGGTGTATATTCCAGCACCTAAGATACTTAGAGAATTCTCTTCCCAATTTTTTATTTCCTCTTTTTGAGCTATCTTAGCCAAAGATTTTCTCTTTCTTATTAAACTATCTCTCAAATAATCTTCTAGCCACTGATAATGTTTCGGTAATTCGTTAGTTAAATCAAGTAAAATATGTGAAAGTTCTGTTAATAAACCCACTCTAGGTTCTGCGCTCTCCAACAAGAGTTCCATAATGTCATTGATGTAGTTTTCTTTATTTTTCCAAACTCTACCAATATCTTCTAAATAATTTAAAAATAATTCATCTTGTTCCTGAGTATATCTATAAATAGAAATTAACTCTTGAGAGTAATCATTTATTATCCAATTATCGGCTTTTGTCGCCCAATAAACAGCTCCCCCACCCAAAAATGGCTCAACATAAGTATCAAATTCAGGAAATAACTTTCTCAAATACTTGTACTCAGAACCTTTACCACCGGGGTATTTGAATAACGGCTTCAAGACTCTCTCCTTATCAAATATTGTTTTTAAGCATAAGTCGTAATACTTTATGACCTTGCTCGGTAATTTCATATTTTCCACGTTTCTTTTGGTAAGGGACAACAAAATTTCCCTCCCTTAACTCTCGTAGAATACGATTAGTTTTTAATTTAGACATGTGGTTCATGTCAGCTATCTCTTGTTGAGATAAAGTGACATACCGGTGATCTTTTACCTCAACCTGATTATCCTTTAAAAACTTCAATATTTTAAAGGAGTCATTAGCAAAAGGTTCAAGAGTAAATTCCATTAAAATCTCCTCCTTTACGCTTATTAGTATATCATATTTAAAGTGTAGAAAATCAAACCATAAGAGAAAAATTTCCTCATTCTCAACAAGAAAACAGTAAAAAAGAGCTATTTTGACCTATTTAGAGGTTGAATAGCTCTTTTTCTACTTAGAGTATCAAGGGATTTCGTGATTCCCTGAATTACCACTCACTGATTGGAATATATAATTAATTTGCTATAATATTGATAAGAAAGTGAGAAAGCTATGACACCCAATCGAGAAGACTACCTAAAATGCATTTACGAACTTAGCCAGAGTCAAGCAAAAATGACCAATAAGGAAATTGCGCAAGAGATGGGTGTATCAGCCCCTGCGGTCTCAGAAATGGTTAAAAAAATGATTAGCGAAGGGCTAATCAAAAAGGATAAAGAGGCTGGCTATCGGTTGAATCATAAGGGGCTAGCCTTGGTGTCCGACCTCTATCGTAAGCACCGCTTGATTGAGTCCTTTCTGGTCAGGGACCTCCATTATACAGCCGATGAAATTCATCAGGAGGCAGAAGTGCTGGAGCATACGGTATCTACAACCTTTATTGACCGCTTGGAGGAGAATCTAGGTTACCCAGACTTCTGCCCCCACGGCGGTAGCATTCCCAAGAAAGGGGAAATCATCAAGGAGCACTATCAGAAGTCCTTGGGACAAGTCGTGGAGGAGGGAACCTATCTGATTGGTCGCATCCATGACCAGCTTCAACTTTTAAACTATCTTGATAGCCACCAACTTCACATTAATCAGCTTATCGAAGTAAGAGCTATTGATGACTATGCCCAAACCTACACCATCCATTACGATAAAAAGGAGCTCACCATTCCTCAATCCGTCGCCCAAGAAATCTATGTTGAAAAACAATAAAAAGGAAAAAACTTCCAGTTTCACGCATTCGCTATTGGTTTCACCGGTAGTGGGTTCCCCGTGGGACTTTCACCACAGATGTACAACATGCCCATCGTACTCAAAAAGAGCTTGAGGCAACACTACCTCTTGGATTATCCCTCAGACTTATTGGCCTACTGCCTTAAAAGTTAACCCCTCTTCATCAAAAACCATTTGCAGGCTGTAGACCCCCGGGTCTTCTTCCCTAATATAGCCAAGCAAGGCCAAGACCTCAACAAAAATGTCTGAGCGTCTCTGCTTGACCAAGTCCTTCTTAGCAAATTTCAACAGGAAGCTGGTCATATATTTAAGGGCATAGTCGGGATTGACATCTCCTAGTATTTCATATACTTCTTCTTGCTCTTGGGATAGGGGAGCACCTGAGCTCATTTTATGAAAATAATTGGAAAGGGTTGGACGATTCCGCTCAAAGTCTGTCTCCTCAATAAGGACAGCCTGGTTGGTTTTATTAGTCAACTTGGTTTCAAATCTTAAAGCTTGGAGGGCTTGATAAAGGGGACTTGATCTTTCTAGAATAAGTTGTTCATCCAAAGCTACAGCCTTAACATCTGTAAAAGGAGGTAGATTTAAATAATAGCGACGGTCTCGGCGTTGAATATAGCCAGCCTGAATGAAGTCTTCAAGCTGGCGATCTAGATGGTCAATTTTAGAGAAATCCCGCTTGATTTGTCTTAGGCTAATATCATCCTTTTCAGCCAAATAATTGATAAGTTCTTGAAAAAAGGGGCGACGGGTTAGTTTGTCAGGATTTATAACAAGCAGCAAGATAAGTCTCCTAGAGATGATTAAATAGTTAGGTTAAGTCAGGCAATTGGCAGAGGGGTAAAGTCCTTGGGACTCCCAAAACTAGCTGTCAATTGGCCCTTTTGCAAAATATGCCCTCCCATGGCTTTCAGTAGTTGCCCTTTTCTGGTCCATCTGCTCAAGGAGAGGCTTTCATCCAAAGCATAGACCGTAAAACGATAGTCATGCGTTTGTCCTAAGGGAGGCTTGGGCCCTGCATAACCGTGCCAACCGTAGGCAATTCCCTGCCTAGCTCCTTGAGGCGTCTCAGGGGCAAAACCATGAGGAATCTTAGCAGGAATCCGACTAGAAGCTGGCAAGTTCCAAATCAGCCAATGGGTAAAATTCTTCTTCAAAGGGTGATCCAGATCCTCCAGAATAATAGCCAAGCTCTTGGCTTGGGGCGTGAGATTCTTTAGCAGGAATTCTGGAGAGATATTGTCACCCTTTCCGGTATGTTCCAGAGAAAATTCACCACCATCTAGAATTGTCGGACAAGTCACTCTCAAATTTTCCATGCCAGAACCACCTCTAACTAGTCTAGGATTATAGGACTATTATATCATTTTTAGGCCAATCTCAAAGCATAGAGAAGGAGTAAATCTACTAGGGCAAGCAAGGCATAAATAGCTCCTACTTGACCTCCGTAGAGCAGCAAGAACCCCAGGGTTCCCAAACTAAAAATAAAGATTTCTAGGCAAATTTTAGAAAAACCTTTCAGAGCAAAGGGAGATTTAGGAGCCCCATAACGTCCCCAGACAACAATTATCAGAAGGCACATAAAAGCAAGAGCAAGCTTCAGCCCATAAGTCTTCTGAGTAAAGAGACCACCTAATAACCCTAAAATAGTTACCAGCTCCAATATAAATCTTATGCCGACGATAGTAATTGATAAGACTTTCATATCAATTTATTTCTCACCTCTTAGGACAGTGTAACCAAGATAGTCTGTTACAACCTCTCTGAGTCGGTTATTATAGCTACTTCCATCTATTGCATAATTGGCAACCATCCCTTGCATAAAGAGATAGAGTCCACGAGCGATATTCAATTTTTGTAAGTCCGTTAAGCTCTTTGGAAGTAAGTCATTAAGGAGTTCTTCCAAGAGGCGAAAACACTTTATTCTCAAGGTATTAACTGGATTATCAAATTTTTCCAACTCTACTCGCTCACCATCTACTAAAAATAGGAGTTTGTTGGTACTTTGATGTGTAAAAGCAAAATCCAGATAGGCATGAGCCATTAGTAGCAGTTTATCTTGAGAAGCTTGACCATCTTCCATAATTTTCTTCAAGGTCTTATAAAGCTCTTCCAAAGAGGCCTGGGTCACCTCATAGAGAATCTCATCCTTGTTTTTAAAGTAAAGGTAAATTGCCGTGTGGGAGCAACCCGCTTGTTTGGCTATCTCTCGAACACCCACGCTAGAATAGGACTTTTTTTGAAAAAGAACTTTAGCGGCTTCAATAATCCTTTGTCTTGTACCATTTGCCATTATCAAGTCTCCTTATTTTTATACCAATCTGCTTTTTCCAACTCATCCAAGGCATTTCTCACCTCACCACCATGGCACACGCTCAATAAAGCTTGGGGATAAGCTTGCAAGAGATTCTGAGCAGTCGTTAAAGCTTCTGACATGTCAGCCGTATAGGCCTTCATCGGAGGACGTAGGGCGTCTCTTCGGTTGGTTGTCAATAGGTCGCCAGCAATTAGAACTTTATCCTCTTCATGAAAATAGCAAGTATGACCAGGGGAGTGGCCTGGAGTCCAAAGTGGGGTTAGGCCAGCTCTGGCTAACGTTTCCTGTGCTTCTTCATCCTGTAAGTTTCTCAGAAGTCCAGCATCAAATTTTACTTTTTCTAGATTTTTCCGCCTTGGATAGGGTTTCTCCTTTAATAAATAAGGGAGTTCCCGATTATCTATGTAAATAGGCATCCTAGGATGTAGCTCCAATAGTCTAGCCACTCCACCTACATGATCTGAATGACCATGAGTTAAAAAGATACCCTCAATCTCAATATCTGGAAAATACATTTTTAAAAGATACGTTACCATCTTCTTCATGCCAGTATCTATCATGAAAAAGTGCCCATCTTTTTCTACCAGCCAAATGCTGACAATAAAAAGTCCAATATCAAATTCCACCTTGGTGATGTGACGACTGATTTCCTTTTTCTTCGAAATTAACCTATAAATCCAATCATTCATTTTAACAATCCTCTCATTTCCAACAACTAACCGGCGGTTAGTTGTTGGAAAAAGTATATCATACACCAATTATTTGTCAAACTAATACTCTTCGAAAATCAAAATTCTCCATCGTTAACTCACCTTGCCGTACTTACTGAGGAAAGCGAAACTTTCCCTACCTCCAACCTCAAAAGGTCTCCCAGACCTTTTGAGCTGTCTTCAGTTCGTGCGATGCGGAGCAAAGTTAGTCGATTTCACTAACTTTGTGAGGTTAGTAAGCGAGCTAGGCAATCACCATAGCGATTGCCGTTAGCTATCAACCACTTTAGTGGCTTGATAGCTTTGCTCCTTGCCTCGGCTAATTTCGATTTTCATTGAGTATAAAAAAAGTAAACCACACAGATTTACTTTTTAGCTTACCTTTTATTCTTGACCGAACAAGATTCTCGCTCGCCTTACTTCTGCCCTTTCATCTCTACTGGCTTGGTCCATTTGGTCGGTCGTCACCACTTTCTTGTCAATATAGAGACAGTCACAAACTGGTCCATGAGTGGCTAAGCTTTGCTTACGAAGAAAAAGATAATGACCTGCCTTAGCAAATTCATAGTCCAAGGCACACATGGCAGGAACCAATTCTGGCATACCACGGCTAGTCAAATAGGCACACGCTCCACAACGACTAAAGGTTGCCAAAAAACGCCTCCTTCCTGGTTCAACTTGGTACTGCCAAGTAAAAGGATGATTGGCCTTCTGACTTTTCTTCGCTTGCCTGATTTGCTTACGGATAGCTGACTGCGTTAGGGGCTTTCTATGTCTCAGCCCCCATGAAATTAATTTGGAGCCCATCACAAGCTCCTGATAAAAGTCGGTCATAGCCTGGATACTAGGTTTGGGCTGACAGTATTGATAGACGGCTCCTAACATGATTGCATGGGTCAAGATAAGAGGCAGAATATCGTTAGGGCCATACTCTGGTAGGCTAGCTAATTCTGCCTTATAGGTTGCTAAGATTTGTTTATAGGTGGCGTCAACATCTCGTATGCCTAGAGTGGGCAAGCTCTTTTTTAGATGAGGTCTGAGAATTAGCCAATTGAGCTTAATGATAGGATTTTCCTTCATGTCAAATCATCTCCTCTCTAGGGACAAGAAAAAGAGGCTCCCGCCCCTCAATAACATTAAGCTAAGTGTTCCCCTACCATCAGTTTATATGGTAGGGGCTTTTTTTCTGTGCTAGACTAAGGTTAGGAGGTGACTTATCATGCTCAATCAGATTAAACATACCTTTTCTAAAGCTCTAGCATCCCTACTCACTCATCCCAAACCATTTATTGTTAAGCCTGACCAACAGTTCGTACGACGAAGTTCCTTATCTCTAGAAAAGATGGTCAATGCTATCCTAGGGATGGGTGGAAAAACCTTATCGAAAGAATTGCTTGATTTAAAATTAGATATGACAAATTCAGCTTTTGTTCAAAGGCGCTATCAGATTAAATCCGATTTGTTCAAATCACTCTTTGACTCTTTTACGGACAGGATTCCTAACCATATTGACCTGCCAATTCTTGCCATTGACGGGAGTGATGTTTCCATCCCTAAAAATGATCAAGATCATGAGACTTGCATCATCGCCAATGTCGGCAGTAAGCCTTATAACCACATCCACCTCAATGCCTTATTTGATCTCAAGCGAAATATCTATGTAGACGCTTGTGTCCAAGATAAACGACAAGTTAATGAAAATGATGGCTTGATTCAACTCATGAGTGCCTCCTCCTTTGACAAGGCACTTATCATTATGGATAGAGGTTATGAGAGTTATAATGTCATTGCACATTGTCAAGAAAGAGGCTGGTCCTATCTCATTCGGATTAAGGACGGCTCCTATGGTATCAAAGGGAAAGTGAACTTACCTGCTTCTCCCTGCTTTGACCAAACTTTTCATCTGATCTTATGTCGAAAACAAACGAAAGATTGGAAGCAGGTTTACCAGCAATTTCCAAACCACTTCCGGTTTTTACCAAAGACTAGTAGATTTGATTTTTTATCCGAGAAAAGTCGAACGCAAGATATCCAGACTTACTTCTTAGGGTTTAGAATGGTACGCTTAGAGGTGGCGCCAGGTAGCTACGAAACCTTAATCACCAATACTGATACTCTTCGAAAATCAAAATTTTCCGTCGTTAACTCACCTTGCCGTACCCCAGTACTGTCTTCAGTTCGTTGCCTCGGCTAATTTCGATTTTCATTGAGTATGATTATCCTATTGAACAATTAAAAAGCCTCTATACCAGCAGATGGGGCATAGAGACGAGTTTTCGTCAGCTAAAATATAGTATTGGATTGGTCAATTTTCATGCAAAAAAGAAGGAAGGGATACTCCAAGAAATCTATGCCCGCTTAATCAACTTTAACTTTTGCCAATGGCTAGCCTCGCAAGTAATCATCAATAAATCTGGTCGAACGTATGATTATCAGATTTGTTTTTCAGATGCAGCTTATGCTTCTAGGCTATTCTTTATTGGAGTTCTCTCTTCCCCTAAGGTAGAAGCCTACCTCAAGAAACACTTAACACCAGTTCGACCGAAGCGATCCTTTGAACGACGATTACACCCACAAACTGTTGTTAGTTTCGCCTACAGAGTATCATAAATTCGAAAAAATTAGGTTGAAAAAACTTTCTTTAGTGTACTCTAAAACACCCCTGTAGACTAAAAATCACTACAAATAGATTTCGTCTAAAGAGGTGTTTGTATAACTAATCGCTTAGCTTAATGACATTGGCCCGCCCCTTCATCTTATTTATTAAAGCTTTCGGTCAATTGTGGTACCACTTGTTTCTTACGAGAAACAGCTCCTTCAAGGAAGGCATGGTTGTTTTCTAGTTTAAAGTTGAAGGCTGCTTCAATCTTGTCTACATTGCTACCTAGCGCCAAGATTTCTGAATTTGAATTGAGGATATCCGTAATCATGAGGACAAAGTCAGAATAGCCATTGGCAGCTTGTGAAGCCTTGATAGCTTCTTCAATTTCAGCTTGACGGGCCAAGACTTCATCAATATCAACCGTATTGACTTGGGCCACACGCACATTATTGCCATTCAATTCAAAGCTCTTAGCATCAATATCAATCAGTTCTTCTGCCGATTTACTGGCCAAATTAGTTCCAGCCTTGAGCATGGCCAAACCGTATTCTTGCAAATCAACACCAGCCAGTTTAGCCAGTTCTTCTGCAACGGCAGGGTCGGATGGCGCTGTCGTTGGAGATTTCAAAAGGAGGGTATCTGAAATCAGACCTGACAGGAGGAGACCCGCGATTTCTTTAGGAAGATCAATTCCAGTTTCCTTATAAGCACGAAAGACAATTGAAGAAGCGGAACCAACTGGCTCTACTCGCATATAAAGCGGGTTAGCCGTCTCAAAATTAGCCACCCGGTGGTGGTCAATGACAGCCGCAATTTCAACCTCAGAAATATCGCTGATAGATTGTTGGAATTCATTGTGGTCGGTCAAAATGACTTGGTTAACACCTTCGGACTTAGCGGATTCAACAACTCGAGGTGCCTCAACACCAAAGTAGTCAAGGACAAAGGCTGTTTCTTCATTGGGAGTACCAAGAGCAACGGCCTCAGCATCACGTCCCCAAGCAGTTCTTTCCAAATAAGCCCAGCCGTATGAAGATGCAATAGCATCTGTATCTGGATTTTGATGACCAAAAACTAAAAATTTTGACATATTTTTTTTACCTCATCATATCTTTATTTCCCTAACATTTTAGCAAATTTTAGCCTATAAAGAAAGAGAAATAGGAAAACTCCTACTTCTCTGGATAATCATTATAGTCCTTAAAATAGCGTTCCCTTTCATCTGGGGACAGCTCCAAGGAGTCAAGGTCAACGATGTAGGAATCCTCCTCATCGTCAGCATAAATTTCAGAATCAAGATCCCCATCATAGGATTGCTGATAGCCATATTGGGCATCAACTTCTTGCTTAGCTTGCTGTCGAGCTCGGTCTGCCAATTTCTTAGCAATTAGGTCATGGAAATACTTGATGGCAATCAAGATAAACTGGTAGGCCCAAATTAAGAGCGATTCAATCAGGATGACAAGTTCGACAACCACAACGCCGACCAAGGCCCAAACCATAAAGAAGGCGATGAAGAACTGAGAGAGGATTTTCTTAATATTACCAACCTGGTCATTATGGATAGTCAAAACTTCTGTAAATAGGTCAAAGATACCCTGGAGAAGGGCGGATCTAATCGCTCGAGAGCCAGATTCATTCTCAACTAGCTTGGCTCTGGTCGCAATGACTTGGTCCTTATCGTCATAAAAAAGATCTACCCTATCTCCCAACTTAGGGTCAAAACTAAAAGACGAACGATCAATCCTCTTAACATGACCGTCCGTATTGGCAAGTACAATGACCTCATCATCAATACTTAATACGCGATACATACATTTCTCTACTTTCTCGTCCCATAATATCACAAAGTCACAATACTGTCAAAGTAGCTATCTCAAGCCCACGACAAACGCATGAAGAAAATAACGTTTTCAGATAATAGATTCATAAAAAAGGGTCCACCTCCGGAGTTATAATAGACTTAGGAGGTGTCTTTATGTCTGAGATGATAGAATTTCTTATCACTGTCCGTGATGAGCGTGACAATTGGAAGATCAAGCATAGCTTGGCTGATATTGTGCTGCTCATCTTCTTTGCCCGCCTTTCGGGTGCAGAATCCTGGGAAGAAATAGAGGATTTTGGAACTATCTATGAAACTTCCTTACGTAGTGTACTTACCTTGGAAAACGGTATTCCATCTCACGACACCCTGCAACGTGTTTTTGCGACCTTAGATGCGCAAGTTTTGGTGGAAGTAACCTTGATGTGGAACGACATTCTCCGTGAGGCTGACCTGTCTGCTAAGACTTTTCCCAGCTTTGCCAAACGCCTCCTAGCGATTGACGCAAAGACCATTAAAGGCAACTCCAGTCAAACTCAAAAAGCCTTGCACATTGTGTCTGCCTATGCGACAGATTTAGGTATCTGTTATGGTCAAGTGGCAACCGATGACAAGAGTAATGAAATCACAGCTATCCCCGATTTGTTGGCTAAGATTTCTGTAAAAGGGTGCTTGATTAGTATTGACGCTATGGGTACTCAGACTGCTATTGCCAACAAGATTATCAAGAAGCAAGCAGATTATTGCTTGGCGGTTAAAGAAAATCAGAAAGGACTCTTAGAGGATATTCAGCCTTTCTTTAACGTGGGTAAAAGGGAGACAGACAGTTACGAAACCGTAGAGAAGGCTCACGGCCAGGTTGAGACTAGACGTTATGAAGTCATTAACGATACGGCTTGGTTACGCAAGGAACGCCCTAACTGGGGTCATATCCAGTGTATTGGAAAAGCCAGTATCAGGATTGATAAGGATGGCAAACAAAGTGAGGATACCCGTTACTTTATCTTAAGTTGTCAGGCAAGTGCTAAGGAACTCTGTGTTTATGTCCGTGGGCATTGGCAAATTGAGAGCATGCATTGGCAGTTGGATGTTGTCTTTCGTGAGGACGCCAACAAGACCTTGAATAAACAATTAGCTTTTAACTTGAACGTGCTGGATAAGTTTTGTTTAGCTGTGCTTAAACAGTTAGATGTTGGCAAGAAAATGAGTTTGAGACGGAAAAAATTCAACTTAGGGATGAACTTTGACCAGTATTTGAAGAAATTAATCTAGTCAAAAAAGTGATCGTCTATGGTAAAACAGAGAAGAAACATTCATGCGTTTGTCGTGTCTCAAGCCTGTTCTTGGCCATTTCTAGTAGTCAATTTCATTGAAAAAGTCACCTCCAATAAACATCGGAAGTGACTTTAGCTATAAAAGATTTGTTAGGGAACTTAATCAATGACGATATAGCGCCTTTGGCCACCATAGCTCACATAAGAAATCCAGTCATGGCCATCCTTGTGCATAATCTTATCGTAATTGATTCCCTCACCAGCTTGGAAGGTAAAGGCAACATCGGCAGCAATCCGAGCCTCATTTCTGACCTCAACTTGCTTGACAAAGGTATAGCGCTTCAAGGATGGGAAGGTCGTTTCATAGTCAGGCTTACCTGCTGGCTCGACTACTGTCGTCTGGGTACCTGCGACACCAACCATCTTGTTATCATTTTCTACATAATAAAGGTGAACATTATAGAGGCCTGCTTGACCCTTATGTTCGCTAGTCTTGACAGTCGCCTTATAATCGCCATTAGCTTGTTTACTAGCATCATACCAGATAATATCGTCTTGATCATCCTTATCAGTCCAAACTGGAACCTTGACAGCCAAAATACCTTTGCTATCCTTAACATTTGTAATCAAAACATCAAAACCATCAGATGTTTGATTTTGGATGGTGATGCTACCTCCTACTTGATCATCGGTTTTCTTAGCTTCCACCTGATGTTGACTACCAGCAATACCAACCAATTGTCCATCGTTTTCTAGGTAGTAAAGATGAACATTGTAGCTACCTGCTTCATTTTTATGGTCGGCTAATTTAACCGCCACCTTGTAGGTGCCATCAGCTTGTTTATCTGCGTCGTACCAGACAATATCATCCTGGTCATTTTTATCTGTCCAGACGGGTACTTTGACAGACTTAAGGCCTTGACTATCAGTAACATTTGAGACGATAACATCAAAGTCCCCATTATCCTTATCGCTAAAGGAAAGACTGCCTGTTCGATTAACTTGAGGCTTTTCAGGTTCAGGAAGAGTGTATTGCAGACCAGCAACTCCCTTCATAGCGCCATTATTTTCAACGTAGTAAAGATGGATATTATAGAGGCCTCTTTCATTTTTGTGGTTAGATAGGTTGACAGCCACCTTATAGGTGCCATCACCTTGTTTGACGCCATCGTACCAAACAATATCATCCTGATCATTCTTGTCCGTCCAGATAGGAACCTTAACGGCTAAAATACCATTACTATCAGTGACATTAGAAATCCGGACATCAAAGCCTTTATCGGTTTGATTTTCAACACTAATCTGGCCAGTCAGCTTGGATTCAGTCTTTTGAGTACTAGCTTGAGCTGGTAACTTATCCAGCATGATATAACGACGAATACCACTATAGGAGACGTAGGAAATCCACTTGTAGCCGTCAGCCTTGATTTCCTTATCATAGTTAACGGAGTCGCCCTTACCGAAAGTGAATTCTGTCTTAGCAGCGACCTTAGCCTCGTTCTTAACTTCTACTTCCTTGTCAAAAGTATAGCGTTCTAAAGCAGGTAAGGTTTTTTCTTCACTGTCCTTTACTTTTGGCTCTTCTGCCTTAGGGGCAGTCTTATCAGCAGGGACTTCATTGGCTTCCAACTTAGCTATGTTAGCATAACGACGCATACCGCTATAGGACTTATAACTCAGCCATTGGTAGCCATCTTGATTAAGGAGCTGGTCGTAATAAACACGATCGCCAGCATTGGCATAGAAGGCCAAAGGTGCTGAAGCTGAGGGACTATTTTTTACCTCTGTGCGTTCGGGATAGGTATAGTAGCCAGAACTTGGAATATCCTTGCCAACTTCTTGGACTGTTGTGGCAGCTGATGCTCGACTCACCCCTTCTGCCACTTGACTGGCTTGGCCTTGACTGGCACTTTCAGTAACAGTCGTCTCGTTTGAACCTTCTCCTTTATCATCGGTTTGAGTGGCTACATCAACTTTTTCTGAGGCGGAAGCTACATTACCATCAGTAGCACTTGTAGGGACTTCATTGGTCGAAGTTCCTGCGTCACCGGCACTTACCTCTTCTAGCTTATCATTCGCTGCTGTAGCTACTTGATCTTTACTAGCTACCTCTGTATTAGCTCCTTGGTCTGGATTAATCGCCTTGTCTGAAACAGTCTGTACAGTACTGTCTTGAGGCTGACTATCTGGACTGGCTTGCTCATCAGCTAGAGCTTTACCACCAAAAACCAAACTAGCTCCAATTAAAACTGAGGCTGCTCCAAACGAATACTTTCTGATAGAAAAACGTTGTTTTTCATTCCAAAACAAATCTTTTTTCATGATGAGTCTCCTTCTATCCCTATGATTTTTCTAAAACAATTTCGCTTCATTTTTCGCCTTCATTATAAAAAATTAGGAAAGCGTTGTCAATACATTTCTGTAATAATGAAATATTTCAGTAATATTATTTTCCCCTAAATAAAATCACCACTCTCTGGTAGTGATTTTAAACTTTATTAGCCTACCCGATAATAAGGGGTGGCTTCGGCTGATTCACTTTGACCTACCACCAAGGCATCCTGTTGATAGATTTTGCCTCCAACAGTCGGAACGCCTGCAGGAATGACGAAGAGAGCTGCACTTCCGACTTCTGAGTCTTTTAGACCAATGCCAAAGAGAGCCTTTTCACCACTAACTCCTTGAGAAGAAATGACTTGGGTGTCTGAAACCAGACCATTACTATCAAAAACTAGGGTTTCGCCATTGGCATTTTGCCAGGTCCCAGCGATAGTAGTGAAGTCTCCATTTGCAATTGCACTAACATCAAGACTCGAAGTGCTAGCCTGATTATTGGTTGAACCTTGATCGCTAGAATTCGATGAATTGCTATTGCCACCATTAGCTTGAGTTTGGTTAGTGGATTGTGAACCCGATTGATTTTGAGAACTGCCCTTTTGGGATTTTGCTTTACTAGTTTGACTAGTCTTTGGGGAATTGGAATGAGCTTTACTTTGAGAACTATTCTTGTGGCAACCTGCTAATAATAAAGCAGAGCTAAGCATCAGCACCGTTGCAACTTTGTAAGACTTTTTCATAATTTTTGTTTCCTTTCTTGTTTTCGCTTTCATTATAGCCTAGTTCAATTATTTCGTCAACATATTTTTGTAATTTACTTAATTTTTTTGAAACATTTGTAACTTTTTTGTAAATCGTAAAACAGAACTAATACTCAATGAAAATCGAATTAGCCGAGGCAAGGAGCAAAGCCATCAAGCCACTAAAGTGGCTGATAGCTAACGGCAATCGCTATGGTGATTGCCTAGCTCGCTTATTAACCTCACAAAGTTGGTGAAATCGACTAACTTTGCTCCGCATCGCACGAACTGAAGACAGCTCAAAAGGTCTGGGAGACCTTTTGAGGTTGGAGATGAAGAAAGGCTCGCTTTCTTCAGTAAGTACGGCAAGGTGAGTTAACGACGCGACACGAGGTACAAACTGCCGTTACCACAGTTTATACAGAGTTAGTCAGGGATATAGAAAACTACAATCGTAGTTTTCGTAGTCACTCTAATGAGAAATTATAGAGTGACTTTATCCGTGGGAAAATTTTGATTTCCGAAGAGTATAAACTATAAGAAAAAGAGTAGTTTTTCTACCCTCATTAATCTATTCGAAAATCAAAATCATTTTTCTATTTTTTTCTCAATTTAACAACAGCTTCTACTCGAGCAGTATGGGGAAACATATCTACTGATTGAATATAGTCAACCTGGTAGACCTGACTCAAGGCAACTAAATCACGAGCCAAGGTGGAAGCATTGCAAGAAACATAGACCATTTTTGCAGGCCTAACATCAATTATGGTTTTGAGAAGCTTATCGTCTAGTCCGACTCTAGGAGGGTCCACCACCAGGGCGCTGGCACGGTAGCCCTCTTGGTACCACTTAGGAATGATGTCTTCGGCCTTGCCAGTCTCATAATACGTATTAGAAAGACCCAGAGTTTTAGCATTTTCCTTTGCATCTTCAATTGATTCAGGGATAACATCCATCCCCCTAACAGACCTCACCTTATTGGCAAAGGCAAAGCCGATTGTACCAACACCACAGTAGGCATCTATCAAATCATCATCTGGCTGAGCATCCAAAGCCGCCACCGCCTCCTGATAGAGAACTTGTGTCTGCTGGGGATTAAGCTGGTAAAAGGCTCTAGGTGACAGAGAAAAGCTGTAGTCTAGCACCTCTTCTTCAATAGTTTCCTTTCCCCAAAGAATCTGTGTTTTTTCCCCATATATTTCACTCGATTTCGATGAGTTATAGTTAATGGCAATGGTTACAATTTGTGGAAAAGCTAGCCTCAATTCCTTGATTAGGGCGGTTAAGCGTATGTCTTTACTGGTCACAAAGATAATTTGAACTTGAGAGCTAGCTTGCCCCTTGCGGACCATAATTGTACGAACACCAGCAATTTTCCGCTCATTATAGATGGGAATTTTATACTTATCCAAGAGCTCAGTTGCCTTATTGACAATCTCTTGTGTCAACTCATCTTGAACTAAACAAGACTCTAGAGGGACTAAACGATGGGAGTTACTAGCAAAAAGCCCCGCTTTAACCGAATCAGCAAAATGACGAGTTTGAAACTGGAGCTTAGCCCGATAGTGATAGGGATTGTCCATGCCTTTAGTCGGCCGAATCTCATAGTTTTCATAACCTATGGGCTGAAATTTTTTCAAGGCCTGCTTAATGATGTCATCCTTAAAGTCTAATTGCTTCTTGTAAGTCAGATGCATAATCTGACAACCACCACACTCATCGTAGATAGGACAGGGAGGCTGGACACGAGCCTTGGAGGCCTTGTTAACTTTTAGGAGCCTAGCTTGGACGAAGTTTTTTTTAACAGCTGTAGCCTGACAAAAAACCTCTTCTCCTTTCAGCGCACCAGGCACAAAAACCAAGGTACGCTTATAAAAACCAATACCTTCTCCATTGATCCCCATCCGTTTAATTTTTAGGGGAATCCTCTGCTTGACCCGCAAACTCATTCTTGCAAAGTCCTTTCTAATCAAAATAAAAGCCGAATAGATAGGTGTGAACTCCACCTTACTAACCCTATTGGGTAAAATTCACAAAGCCTACTGTACACCCTAATATTCTACCATTTTTGCTATAATAAACCTATGAAAATTACCAAGATTGAAAAGAAGAAACGCCTCTATCTCCTTGAGTTAGATAGTAAGGAGAAACTCTATATTACTGAGGACACCATTGTCCACTTTATGCTTTCAAAGGATAAGATTATCAGTCAAGAGGAACTAAAGGAGATTCAAAGCTTTGCCCAATTCTCCTACGGTAAGAACCTGGCCTTCTACTTTTTATCCTTTAAGCCTAGGACTGAAAAAGAAGTCAAAGATTACCTTAATAAGCATGAAATTGAAGAAAAAATCATACCTCAGGTCCTAAAGGACTTGAAAAAGGATAAGTGGATTGACGATTTCCAATATACTCAAGCCTTTATCAATCAAAATATGGCAAATGGCGATAAGGGAGCCTATGTCCTTAGTCAAAAACTAGCCCAGAAGGGAATTTCTAAATCCACCATTGATGAAGCTTTGAGTGAGCAAGATTTTTTCCCAATCGCTAATAAAGCTGGACAAAAGCTCTACAAAAAATATACAGGTTGTTACCCCAGCAAGGCAATCAAGGATAAAATTCAGCAAAATCTCCTAAACAAGGGCTTTGACTATCAGACTACCAAACAAGTCCTTGAGACATTAGCCATAAAAAAAGACCAAGAAGATGACCTAACTCTCATCTACCGAGAACTCGATAAAATCTCGCCAAAATACCAAAAGAAATATGAAGGTTTTGCTCTTAAACAGCATTTAACACAGGCCCTGGCAAGAAAGGGCTACGACTTTTCTGACATTGCATCCGCCTTGAGGGATTACCTATAAATCAACTACCACCTAATTCTCAAAGTAGTAGCACCCTTGCCAAAGGGAAACATAGTTTGGAGAAATCTGCAAAATCAACGAAAGATACCAATAAATACCCCAAATTGCAAGCATTGCTAATTTTCAGAGCTTTCTTTGTCACATCTTAAGAAAAAGATTGCAGAGAGACTGCGACCTTCAAAAATATCTGCTTTTGCTTTTCATCGATGTTAACAGGATTTGTGGCTAACCCCTTGGCGGACAAAGACTCTTCTTCACAGGCAATCGAAACTTACACTAGAAAGCACCATCCTTCACTCCTTAGGCCTAGCATAAATCTCGCTATAAAAAATGCTTTTTCTATCAAATTATGTTAAACTATAAAAGATAAACTAAATTGTAGAAGGTTTTAGCCATGAAATTACCCAAAGAAGGCGACTTTATTACAATTCAGAGTTATAAGCATGATGGTAGTTTGCACCGAACTTGGCGCGATACTATGGTACTAAAGACAACTGAAAATGCAATCATTGGTGTCAATGACCATACACTTGTTACTGAAAGTGATGGTAGACGCTGGGTGACTAGAGAGCCAGCCATTGTCTATTTTCATAAAAAATTCTGGTTTAACATCATTGCAATGATTCGTGATAGTGGTGTTTCCTATTACTGCAACCTAGCAAGTCCTTATGTTATGGATGAAGAAGCTCTCAAATACATTGACTATGATTTAGATGTTAAAGTTTTTGAGAATCACGAGAAGAAGCTTTTGGATGTTGATGAATATGAAAGTCATAAAAAGGAAATGCATTATTCAGCAGATATTGATTTTATCCTAAAAGGGAATGTCAAAATTCTTGTCGACTGGATAAACCAAGAAAAGGGGCCTTTCTCGGAATCTTATATTAATATTTGGTACAAACGTTATCTTGAACTCAAGAGTCGTTAAAGTCGCTAAAAAAGACACTTATTCAGATGAGTAAGTGTCCTTTTCATATGCCTAAAAAACTAAAAGTAGCGAGACTCCCCCGCTACCACTGAACTACGTTCGCAAATGCCGGCTACATGACTTGAACACGCGACCCTCTGATTACAAATCAGATGCTCTACCAACTGAGCTAAGCCGGCCTATCTTCTTCCTATGCGGGTTAAGGGACTTGAACCCCCACGCCGTTAAGCGCCAGATCCTAAATCTGGTGCGTCTGCCAATTCCGCCAAACCCGCATCTATGACCCGTACTGGGCTCGAACCAGTGACCCTTTGATTAAAAGTCAAATGCTCTACCAACTGAGCTAACGAGTCTCCTCTTCTAACGGTCCCGACGGGAATTGAACCCGCGATCTTCGCCGTGACAGGGCGACGTGATAACCGCTACACCACGGGACCTATTAAGTATTCCTACCTAATCATGGGAGTTAACGGGTTCGAACCGCTGACCCTCTGCTTGTAAGGCAGATGCTCTCCCAGCTGAGCTAAACTCCCATAACTCGGAGTTTGCTCACTGGGTCCCTGTCGTGCACTGGCTTCACCAGCTTCGACAAAGGCGAACTTACGTTCCCCTTAGCTGAGCTAAACTCCCTATCGGCTAAGCGACTCCCATATCTAACAGGGGGCAACCCCCAACTACTTCAGGCGTTCTAGGGCTTAACTGCTGTGTTCGGCATGGTTACAGGTGTATCTCCTAGGCTAGCGTCACTTAACTCCTTGAGTGTACTCACTCAAAATTGAATACCTATCTATTGTACCAAGTCTCACCAAAACCTGTCAATGACTTTTGAAACCTTACTTATGAATTGTACGTCGGCACCTTCCTAATTTTCTGTTGCTTTCTTATTTGGTGCCTCTCGTAACTTATCTTGGATAAGTCCTCGAGCGATTAGTATTAGTCCGCTCCATGTGTCACCACACTTCCACTCCTAACCTATCTACCTGATCTTCTCTCAGGGCTCTTACTAACTTAACGTTATGGGAAATCTCATCTCGAGGGGGGCTTCACACTTAGATGCTTTCAGCGTTTATCCCTTCCCTACATAGCTACCCAGCGATGCCCTTGGCAGGACAACTGGTACACCAGCGGTAAGTCCACTCTGGTCCTCTCGTACTAGGAGCAGTTCCTCTCAAATTTCCTTCGCCCGCGACGGATAGGGACCGAACTGTCTCACGACGTTCTGAACCCAGCTCGCGTGCCGCTTTAATGGGCGAACAGCCCAACCCTTGGGACCGACTACAGCCCCAGGATGCGACGAGCCGACATCGAGGTGCCAAACCTCCCCGTCGATGTGAACTCTTGGGGGAGATAAGCCTGTTATCCCCAGGGTAGCTTTTATCCGTTGAGCGATGGCCCTTCCATGCGGTACCACCGGATCACTAAGCCCGACTTTCGTCCCTGCTCGAGTTGTAGCTCTCGCAGTCAAGCTCCCTTATACCTTTACACTCTGCGATTGATTTCCAACCAATCTGAGGGAACCTTTGGGCGCCTCCGTTACCTTTTAGGAGGCGACCGCCCCAGTCAAACTGCCCGTCAGACACTGTCTCCCTAGACGTTTAGCCTAGTGGGTTAGAGTAGCCATAACACAAGGGTAGTATCCCAACAGCGCCTCATTCGAAACTAGCGTCCCGAACTCAATGGCTCCTACCTATCCTGTACATGTGGTACAGATACTCAATATCAAACTGCAGTAAAGCTCCATGGGGTCTTTCCGTCCTGTCGCGGGTAACCTGCATCTTCACAGGTACTAAAATTTCACCGAGTCTCTCGTTGAGACAGTGCCCAAATCATTACGCCTTTCGTGCGGGTCGGAACTTACCCGACAAGGAATTTCGCTACCTTAGGACCGTTATAGTTACGGCCGCCGTTTACTGGGGCTTCAATTCATACCTTCGCGTTACCGCTAAGCACTCCTCTTAACCTTCCAGCACCGGGCAGGCGTCACCCCCTATACGTCATCTTACGATTTCGCAGAGAGCTGTGTTTTTGATAAACAGTTGCTTGGGCCTATTCACTGCGGCTGACCAAAGTCAGCGCCCCTTCTCCCGAAGTTACGGGGCCATTTTGCCGAGTTCCTTAACGAGAGTTCTCTCGCTCACCTGAGGCTACTCGCCTCGACTACCTGTGTCGGTTTGCGGTACGGGTAGAGTATAGATTAACGCTAGAAGCTTTTCTTGGCAGCGTGACATCACTCACTTCGCTACTAAACTTCGCTCCCCTTCACAGCCTGGCGTTACAGGTATAAGCATTTGACTCATACCACGCCTCACTGCTTGGCCAGACACTTCCATTCGTCTGGTTGAGTTAGCCTTCTGCGTCCCTCCTTCACTCTATACTCTAGTACAGGACTATCAACCTGTTGCCCATCGGATACACCTGTCGGTCTCTCCTTAGGTCCCGACTAACCCAGGGCGGACGAGCCTTCCCCTGGAAACCTTAGTCTTACGGTGGACAGGATTCTCACCTGTCTTGCGCTACTCATACCGGCATTCTCACTTCTATGCACTCCAGCACTCCTCACGGTATACCTTCTGCGTACATAGAACGCTCTCCTACCATCCCCTAAAGGATCCACAGCTTCGGTAAATTGTTTTAGCCCCGGTACATTTTCGGCGCAGGGTCACTCGACTAGTGAGCTATTACGCACTCTTTGAATGAATAGCTGCTTCTAAGCTAACATCCTAGTTGTCTGTGCAACCCCACATCCTTTTCCACTTAACAATTATTTGGGGACCTTAGCTGGTGGTCTGGGCTGTTTCCCTTTCGACTACGGATCTTAGCACTCGCAGTCTGACTGCCGACCATGATTACTTGGCATTCGGAGTTTATCTGAGTTTGGTAATCCGGGATGGACCCCTTACCCAAACAGTGCTCTACCTCCAATAATCTAAATGTCGACGCTAGCCCTAAAGCTATTTCGGAGAGAACCAGCTATCTCCAAGTTCGTTTGGAATTTCTCCGCTACCCACAAGTCATCCAAGCACTTTTCAACGTACTCTGGTGCGGGCCTCCAGTGAGTCTTACCTCACCTTCACCCTGCTCATGGGTAGGTCACATGGTTTCGGGTCTACGTCAATGTACTATTCCGCCCTATTCAGACTCGGTTTCCCTACGGCTCCGTCTCTTCAACTTAACCTCGCACATTAACGTAACTCGCCGGTTCATTCTACAAAAGGCACGCTCTCACCCATTAACGGGCTCGAACTTCTTGTAGGCACACGGTTTCAGGTTCTTTTTCACTCCCCTTCCGGGGTGCTTTTCACCTTTCCCTCACGGTACTGGTTCACTATCGGTCACTAGGGAGTATTTAGGGTTGGGAGATGGGCCTCCCAGCTTCCGACGAGATTCCTCGTGTCTCGCCGTACTCAGGATCCTGCTAGGTATATAGACTATTTCGAATACGAGGCTCTTACTCTCTTTGGCTGTCCTTCCCAGAACATTCTTCTATAATCTATACGTCCACTGCGCAGTCCTACAACCCCGAAGTGTAAACACTTCGGTTTGCCCTCCTGCCTCTTCGCTCGCCGCTACTAAGGCAATCGCTTTTGCTTTCTCTTCCTGCAGCTACTTAGATGTTTCAGTTCACTGCGTCTTCCTTCTCATGACCTTAACAGTCATGGATGACAACCATTAGTTGTCGGGTTCCCCCATTCGGACATCTCTGGATCACAGCTTACTTACAGCTCCCCAAAGCATTTCGTCGTTCGTCACGTCCTTCTTCGGCTCCTAGTGCCAAGGCATCCACCGTGCGCCCTTATTAACTTAACCTTATTTCTCTTTGGTCTCTTTAAAATATAACAGCGTTTCGGTTTATTTTCTTGTTACTATTTGATAGATATTCAATTTTCAATGAACAATTGGCAACTTCGTTGCCTCTTAGGATAAGGGGTCACTGCTCTTTGAGAATAGTTGAACTCCGGACTAACTTCTTAGGAAAAAAGAGAAACTTCCTCGTGTCCTTAAGGACACTGGCGTCAGTTTCCTATTTTTCTACAGAAGTTTTCGCTAAAGCGAATCGTCCTCCGTATCCTAATGGAGCCTAGCGGGATCGAACCGCTGACCTCCTGCGTGCAAAGCAGGCGCTCTCCCAGCTGAGCTAAGGCCCCACAAAACCTCTGAAAACTAAATAGCGTCCCCAAAACGTGCTTCCGGTACTAAGCTTCAGGTACTTCTATTAACCACTTTGGCTAAATTGTACTCGGGCTAAAAGCTTGTGATTTAGATGACTGCCCTAAGAAATCAGGATTTCTTGGTCAGTCCCTAAAATCAAGTCGCTTTTTAGCGCCCTCTGTTACTTAGTTTATCCTTAGAAAGGAGGTGATCCAGCCGCACCTTCCGATACGGCTACCTTGTTACGACTTCACCCCAATCATCTGTCCCACCTTAGGCGGCTGGCTCCTATAAGGTTACCTCACCGACTTTGGGTGTTACAAACTCTCGTGGTGTGACGGGCGGTGTGTACAAGGCCCGGGAACGTATTCACCGCGGCGTGCTGATCCGCGATTACTAGCGATTCCGACTTCATGTAGGCGAGTTGCAGCCTACAATCCGAACTGAGATTGGCTTTCAGAGATTAGCTTGCCGTCACCGGCTTGCGACTCGTTGTACCAACCATTGTAGCACGTGTGTAGCCCAGGTCATAAGGGGCATGATGATTTGACGTCATCCCCACCTTCCTCCGGTTTATTACCGGCAGTCTCGCTAGAGTGCCCAACTCAATGATGGCAACTAACAATAAGGGTTGCGCTCGTTGCGGGACTTAACCCAACATCTCACGACACGAGCTGACGACAACCATGCACCACCTGTCTCCGATGTACAAAAAGTAAAACTCTATCTCTAGAGCGGGCATCGGGATGTCAAGACCTGGTAAGGTTCTTCGCGTTGCTTCGAATTAAACCACATGCTCCACCGCTTGTGCGGGCCCCCGTCAATTCCTTTGAGTTTCAACCTTGCGGTCGTACTCCCCAGGCGGAGTGCTTATTGCGTTAGCTGCGGCACTAAGTCCCGGAAAGGACCTAACACCTAGCACTCATCGTTTACGGCGTGGACTACCAGGGTATCTAATCCTGTTCGCTACCCACGCTTTCGAGCCTCAGCGTCAGTGACAGACCAGAGAGCCGCTTTCGCCACCGGTGTTCCTCCATATATCTACGCATTTCACCGCTACACATGGAATTCCACTCTCCCCTTCTGCACTCAAGTCTAACAGTTTCCAAAGCATACATTGGTTGAGCCAATGCCTTTAACTTCAGACTTACTAAACCGCCTGCGCTCCCTTTACGCCCAATAAATCCGGACAACGCTCGGGACCTACGTATTACCGCGGCTGCTGGCACGTAGTTAGCCGTCCCTTTCTGGTAGCGTACCGTCACTGTGTAAACTTTCCACTCTTACACTCGTTCTTCCGCTACAACAGAGCTTTACGATCCGAAAACCTTCTTCACTCACGCGGCGTTGCTCGGTCAGACTTTCGTCCATTGCCGAAGATTCCCTACTGCTGCCTCCCGTAGGAGTCTGGGCCGTGTCTCAGTCCCAGTGTGGCCGATCACCCTCTCAGGTCGGCTATGTATCGGTGCCTTGGTAGGCCGCTACCCTACCAACTAGCTAATACAACGCAGGTCCATCTGATAGTGATACAATGGTATCTTTTAAGTCTCTAACATGTGTTAAACACTCTCATGCGGTATTAGCTATCGTTTCCAATAGTTATCCCCCGCTATCAGGCAGGTTACCTACGCGTTACTCACCCGTTCGCGACTCATTAATATCAGTGGAGCAAGCTCCGGTGATATCAATGCGTTCCACTTGCATGTATTAGGCACGCCGCCAGCGTTCGTCCTGAGCCAGGATCAAACTCTCATTTAATCTTTACTCAATCCGTCTCTGACAGATTTATGGCTTTTCTTGACAGGTTAATTCCTTAACCCGCACGTCTTGGTTGCTTCGCTATTCAGTTCTCAAAGGTCTTTTGCATAAAAAAACTAAAGACAAAATCTTTAGCATCGGGAAGACAGGATTCGAACCTGCGACCCCTTGGTCCCAAACCAAGTACTCTACCAAGCTGAGCTACTTCCCGTATATGCACCCTAGAGGATTCGAACCTCTAACCGCCTGATTCGTAGTCAGGTACTCTATCCAGTTGAGCCAAGGGTGCCTATTCTATTATGCCGAGGACCGGAATCGAACCGGTACGAAGGTTACCCTTCGCAGGATTTTAAGTCCTGTGCGTCTGCCAGTTCCGCCACCCCGGCAATCCTCAAAGCGAACGACGGGATTCGAACCCGCGACCCCCACCTTGGCAAGGTGATGTTCTACCACTGAACTACGTTCGCAAATGCCGGCTACATGACTTGAACACGCGACCCTCTGATTACAAATCAGATGCTCTACCAACTGAGCTAAGCCGGCCTATCTTCTTCCTATGCGGGTTAAGGGACTTGAACCCCCACGCCGTTAAGCGCCAGATCCTAAATCTGGTGCGTCTGCCAATTCCGCCAAACCCGCATCTATGACCCGTACTGGGCTCGAACCAGTGACCCTTTGATTAAAAGTCAAATGCTCTACCAACTGAGCTAACGAGTCTCCTCTTCTAACGGTCCCGACGGGAATTGAACCCGCGATCTTCGCCGTGACAGGGCGACGTGATAACCGCTACACCACGGGACCTATTAAGTATTCCTACCTAATCATGGGAGTTAACGGGTTCGAACCGCTGACCCTCTGCTTGTAAGGCAGATGCTCTCCCAGCTGAGCTAAACTCCCATAACTCGGAGTTTGCTCACTGGGTCCCTGTCGTGCACTGGCTTCACCAGCTTCGACAAAGGCGAACTTACGTTCCCCTTAGCTGAGCTAAACTCCCTATCGGCTAAGCGACTCCCATATCTAACAGGGGGCAACCCCCAACTACTTCAGGCGTTCTAGGGCTTAACTGCTGTGTTCGGCATGGTTACAGGTGTATCTCCTAGGCTAGCGTCACTTAACTCCTTGAGTGTACTCACTCAAAATTGAATACCTATCTATTGTACCAAGTCTCACCAAAACCTGTCAATGACTTTTGAAACCTTACTTATGAATTGTACGTCGGCACCTTCCTAATTTTCTGTTGCTTTCTTATTTGGTGCCTCTCGTAACTTATCTTGGATAAGTCCTCGAGCGATTAGTATTAGTCCGCTCCATGTGTCACCACACTTCCACTCCTAACCTATCTACCTGATCTTCTCTCAGGGCTCTTACTAACTTAACGTTATGGGAAATCTCATCTCGAGGGGGGCTTCACACTTAGATGCTTTCAGCGTTTATCCCTTCCCTACATAGCTACCCAGCGATGCCCTTGGCAGGACAACTGGTACACCAGCGGTAAGTCCACTCTGGTCCTCTCGTACTAGGAGCAGTTCCTCTCAAATTTCCTTCGCCCGCGACGGATAGGGACCGAACTGTCTCACGACGTTCTGAACCCAGCTCGCGTGCCGCTTTAATGGGCGAACAGCCCAACCCTTGGGACCGACTACAGCCCCAGGATGCGACGAGCCGACATCGAGGTGCCAAACCTCCCCGTCGATGTGAACTCTTGGGGGAGATAAGCCTGTTATCCCCAGGGTAGCTTTTATCCGTTGAGCGATGGCCCTTCCATGCGGTACCACCGGATCACTAAGCCCGACTTTCGTCCCTGCTCGAGTTGTAGCTCTCGCAGTCAAGCTCCCTTATACCTTTACACTCTGCGATTGATTTCCAACCAATCTGAGGGAACCTTTGGGCGCCTCCGTTACCTTTTAGGAGGCGACCGCCCCAGTCAAACTGCCCGTCAGACACTGTCTCCCTAGACGTTTAGCCTAGTGGGTTAGAGTAGCCATAACACAAGGGTAGTATCCCAACAGCGCCTCATTCGAAACTAGCGTCCCGAACTCAATGGCTCCTACCTATCCTGTACATGTGGTACAGATACTCAATATCAAACTGCAGTAAAGCTCCATGGGGTCTTTCCGTCCTGTCGCGGGTAACCTGCATCTTCACAGGTACTAAAATTTCACCGAGTCTCTCGTTGAGACAGTGCCCAAATCATTACGCCTTTCGTGCGGGTCGGAACTTACCCGACAAGGAATTTCGCTACCTTAGGACCGTTATAGTTACGGCCGCCGTTTACTGGGGCTTCAATTCATACCTTCGCGTTACCGCTAAGCACTCCTCTTAACCTTCCAGCACCGGGCAGGCGTCACCCCCTATACGTCATCTTACGATTTCGCAGAGAGCTGTGTTTTTGATAAACAGTTGCTTGGGCCTATTCACTGCGGCTGACCAAAGTCAGCGCCCCTTCTCCCGAAGTTACGGGGCCATTTTGCCGAGTTCCTTAACGAGAGTTCTCTCGCTCACCTGAGGCTACTCGCCTCGACTACCTGTGTCGGTTTGCGGTACGGGTAGAGTATAGATTAACGCTAGAAGCTTTTCTTGGCAGCGTGACATCACTCACTTCGCTACTAAACTTCGCTCCCCTTCACAGCCTGGCGTTACAGGTATAAGCATTTGACTCATACCACGCCTCACTGCTTGGCCAGACACTTCCATTCGTCTGGTTGAGTTAGCCTTCTGCGTCCCTCCTTCACTCTATACTCTAGTACAGGACTATCAACCTGTTGCCCATCGGATACACCTGTCGGTCTCTCCTTAGGTCCCGACTAACCCAGGGCGGACGAGCCTTCCCCTGGAAACCTTAGTCTTACGGTGGACAGGATTCTCACCTGTCTTGCGCTACTCATACCGGCATTCTCACTTCTATGCACTCCAGCACTCCTCACGGTATACCTTCTGCGTACATAGAACGCTCTCCTACCATCCCCTAAAGGATCCACAGCTTCGGTAAATTGTTTTAGCCCCGGTACATTTTCGGCGCAGGGTCACTCGACTAGTGAGCTATTACGCACTCTTTGAATGAATAGCTGCTTCTAAGCTAACATCCTAGTTGTCTGTGCAACCCCACATCCTTTTCCACTTAACAATTATTTGGGGACCTTAGCTGGTGGTCTGGGCTGTTTCCCTTTCGACTACGGATCTTAGCACTCGCAGTCTGACTGCCGACCATGATTACTTGGCATTCGGAGTTTATCTGAGTTTGGTAATCCGGGATGGACCCCTTACCCAAACAGTGCTCTACCTCCAATAATCTAAATGTCGACGCTAGCCCTAAAGCTATTTCGGAGAGAACCAGCTATCTCCAAGTTCGTTTGGAATTTCTCCGCTACCCACAAGTCATCCAAGCACTTTTCAACGTACTCTGGTGCGGGCCTCCAGTGAGTCTTACCTCACCTTCACCCTGCTCATGGGTAGGTCACATGGTTTCGGGTCTACGTCAATGTACTATTCCGCCCTATTCAGACTCGGTTTCCCTACGGCTCCGTCTCTTCAACTTAACCTCGCACATTAACGTAACTCGCCGGTTCATTCTACAAAAGGCACGCTCTCACCCATTAACGGGCTCGAACTTCTTGTAGGCACACGGTTTCAGGTTCTTTTTCACTCCCCTTCCGGGTGCTTTTCACCTTTCCCTCACGGTACTGGTTCACTATCGGTCACTAGGGAGTATTTAGGGTTGGGAGATGGGCCTCCCAGCTTCCGACGAGATTCCTCGTGTCTCGCCGTACTCAGGATCCTGCTAGGTATATAGACTATTTCGAATACGAGGCTCTTACTCTCTTTGGCTGTCCTTCCCAGAACATTCTTCTATAATCTATACGTCCACTGCGCAGTCCTACAACCCCGAAGTGTAAACACTTCGGTTTGCCCTCCTGCCTCTTCGCTCGCCGCTACTAAGGCAATCGCTTTTGCTTTCTCTTCCTGCAGCTACTTAGATGTTTCAGTTCACTGCGTCTTCCTTCTCATGACCTTAACAGTCATGGATGACAACCATTAGTTGTCGGGTTCCCCCATTCGGACATCTCTGGATCACAGCTTACTTACAGCTCCCCAAAGCATTTCGTCGTTCGTCACGTCCTTCTTCGGCTCCTAGTGCCAAGGCATCCACCGTGCGCCCTTATTAACTTAACCTTATTTCTCTTTGGTCTCTTTAAAATATAACAGCGTTTCGGTTTATTTTCTTGTTACTATTTGATAGATATTCAATTTTCAATGAACAATTGGCAACTTCGTTGCCTCTTAGGATAAGGGGTCACTGCTCTTTGAGAATAGTTGAACTCCGGACTAACTTCTTAGGAAAAAGAGAAACTTCCTCGTGTCCTTAAGGACACTGGCGTCAGTTTCCTATTTTTCTACAGAAGTTTTCGCTAAAGCGAATCGTCCTCCGTATCCTAATGGAGCCTAGCGGGATCGAACCGCTGACCTCCTGCGTGCAAAGCAGGCGCTCTCCCAGCTGAGCTAAGGCCCCCACAAAACCTCTGAAAACTAAATAGCGTCCCCAAAACGTGCTTCCGGTACTAAGCTTCAGGTACTTCTATTAACCACTTTGGCTAAATTGTACTCGGGCTAAAAGCTTGTGATTTAGATGACTGCCCTAAGAAATCAGGATTTCTTGGTCAGTCCCTAAAATCAAGTCGCTTTTTAGCGCCCTCTGTTACTTAGTTTATCCTTAGAAAGGAGGTGATCCAGCCGCACCTTCCGATACGGCTACCTTGTTACGACTTCACCCCAATCATCTGTCCCACCTTAGGCGGCTGGCTCCTATAAGGTTACCTCACCGACTTTGGGTGTTACAAACTCTCGTGGTGTACGGGCGGTGTGTACAAGGCCCGGGAACGTATTCACCGCGGCGTGCTGATCCGCGATTACTAGCGATTCCGACTTCATGTAGGCGAGTTGCAGCCTACAATCCGAACTGAG
>NZ_UHFA01000003.1 GCF_900459175.1 Streptococcus downei MFe28
GATCAGGCCTACAAAGAGGCCAAGCAAGACCTTAGCTTTCAAGCGGAATTAGATGCCCTCTTAAAAGATTATGTTGGCGTGTGAGACCCCACTTTACTACGCCAAACGGTTGACCCAGCATATCGGTGGGCCAAGATTTACCTCAAGCGTGAGGACCTCAACCACACGGGGGCCACAAAAATCAATAATGCCCTGGGGCAGGTTCTTTTGGCCCGTCGGATGGGCAAGAATAAGGTGATTGCCGAGACAGGTGCTGGTCAACACGGAGTGGCCACGGCCACCGCAGCCGCCCTCTTTGATATGGACTGCACCATTTACATGGGAGAAGAAGATGTCAAACGCCAGTCCCTCAATGTTTTCCGCATGGAGCTTCTGGGAGCTAAGGTAGAGGCTGTCAAGGACGGTTCCGCGTGTGCTCAAGGATGCCGTCAATGCAGCGCTTAGGGCTTGGGTGACCAATATTGAAGATACCCACTATATTTGGGCTCAGCCCTAGGACCAGCCCCCTTCCCTGAAATTGTTCGGGATTTCCAATCGATTATCGGTAGGGAAGCTAAGCGACAATTTGCGGAAATTTCCGGTGGCCAGCTACCCGATGCTGTCATGGCCTGTATCGGTGGTGGTTCCAACGCTATCGGTATGTTTTATCCCTTCGTCAATGATACTAGCGTTGCCATGTATGGCGCTGAGGCCGCTGGACATGGTCTGGATACAGACCAGCATGCAGCTACCTTTGCCAAGGGACGGCCGGGCGTTTTGCATGGCTCCTTGATGAATGTTCTTCAGGACCGCCACGGTCAAATTATGGAGGCCTTCTCGATTTCTGCTGGCCTTGATTATCCAGGTGTTGGCCCTGAACATTGCCACTTTAAGGAAATTGGCAGGGCTAGCTACCAGGCCATTACAGACCAAGAAGCCTTAGAAGCCTTTAGTCTCTTGTCCCGCCTGGAAGGTATTATTCCTGCCTTGGAATCCAGCCATGCCATTGCCCTAGCCCAGAAGGTCGCCAAGGATATGAGTCCAGACCAGAGCCTCCTTATCTGTTTATCGGGTCGAGGGACAAGGATGTCATCCAAGTTAAGGAACGTTTTGAAGCTGAAAAAGAAGGGAAGTAAGCCATGACAAAAACATTAAGCAAACATCTTCAAGCCATAAAATCTTCAGGTCAGGGTTTGGTCATTCCCTATATCATGGCTGGGGACCACGAGCGAGGTTTGGACGGTCTCTTTGATACGATTAACCTGCTAGCAGATGCTGGAGCTTCCGCTATTGAAATCGGTGTTCCCTTTTCCGACCCTGTTGCCGATGGCCCCATCATCGAAGAAGCAGGCCTGCGAAGTCTGACCAAGGGGACCAATCTTGAGGCCATCGTAGAGGAGCTCCAGCGTCAAGCAAGCCCTATCCCCCTTGTTCTCATGACCTATTTTAATCCTATCTACCAATATGGCCTTGAGAGATTGGTCAAGGACTTGAGTGGAACTTCTGTCAAGGGTCTGATTATTCCCGATTTGCCCCATGAACATACGGACTTTGTCCTTCCCTATCTGGAAAATCATGACCTCTGCCTGGTTCCCCTCATCAGCCTAACAACCGGCTCTGAGCGCCAGAAAGAATTGTTAGCAGATGCCCAAGGCTTTGTCTACGCTGTAGCGGTCAATGGGGTTACGGGTAAGGCCAGCAACTATCGCTCAGACCTAGACCAGCACTTACAAAACTTAAAAGACCTGACCTCCCTACCAGTTCTGACAGGCTTTGGCATTTCCAGTCAGGAAGACGTGGAGCGTTTCAATCAGGTCTCCGATGGCGTCATTGTTGGCTCTAAGATTGTCCAAGCCCTCCACCAAGGTCAGACAAGTCAGGTCCAAAACTTTATCCGCCAAGCCAGCCAAGTGAAAAAATAAAACGTCAAGATGTTTGATAGTAAAAAAGTAAGGAGTTAAGGACTTTTGTCCCTAACTCCTCTTTAGGTTAGTATCAAGCGCTCACTCTAGCTAATTTTCAAGCTATCCCCCTCATCAAATGAGGCAAAACGTGCTATAATAGGACTACTATGGCAAAATCGAAATCGACAAAAGCAAGTAAAAAATCCAATAAACAGAAGGCGCAAAATAAACGCCCAACTAAGAAGGAAAGAGAGCACAAAAAGGCCGTTCGAAAAATGATGGTCGCCTTTTTGATGGCTTTTATCCTCTTTTTCGCCATTATCCGCCTAGGTGTCTTTGGGATTACCGCCTACAATCTCGTTCGGGTAGTGTTGGTAGCCTAGCCTACCCACTATCTTGGTCTCTCTTTACCTCTTGCGGGCAATGGTTGCAGAAGCACACGGGTTTTATGTCAGGCTATATCTCTGCATGGCTGGTCTCATGCTGATTTTCCACGCCTATCTCTATTCCATGGACGTTATGAAAGAGCGCTCTATCATTGGGGAACCTCCGTCTAGTAACGGCCGATTTAAAAATGTGCTGTCACCCATTCCTAGGGGTGCATGATGGTGCTGTCCTTTATAAGCCAATTGTTTTCCCTTCTCTAACATCGGTTCCTATCTGTCGTGGTCTTTCATTATTTGGGCCTCTACCTCATGAGCTCTTGGGATGTCTATGATGTCATGAATTCTTCAGAAGACTGTAGCAATCTCAGCGACAAGATTGACCAACCAGCTGCAGATGGAATCCTCGGGACAAAAGCGTCAGGCCAAGGCTCAGGCTAAGCTCAAGCACAAAAGATCAGGAAGAGCTCAAGCTGGGGAAACTCCATCAGACTTGATGGCTAGTTGACCCAGAAACAGGGAAATCCTATCCGCCAGCCCAGCTCAATTAGCTCCGAGATCCGAGCCAGAATTCTGGGGGCTATGATAGAAGAGCTGAGGATGCTATCTCAGCAAGACTTCAAGAATTATCATTTTCATTATCCTGACGAGGAAAATGAGGTTGAGGCACCGACTTCCTCACCAGCTGAACAGCTCCAGCCAGTCCAAATCCAGCCAGAACCAAGAAGCTGATGAGCCTGTGCAGTGGATTCACCCCTAAACAGCACCTCTCTCAAATGCAACCATTGACCTCTTCGCCCTGACAAGCCTAAGAACCAGACCAAGGAAAAGAAATTGTCCGCAAGAACATCAAGATTTGGAAGAAACCTTTGCCAGCTTTGGCATCAAGGCCACAGTCGAACGGGCTGAATTGGCCCTTCTTCACCAAGTATGAAATCAAGCCGGCTGTCGGCGTGCGGGTCAATCGGATTTCTAATCTGGCTGACGATTTAGCTCTGGCTCTGGCTGCCAAGGACGTGCGGATTGAGGCGCCTATCCTGGGAAATCTTGGTCGGTATCGAAGTGCCTAACTCAGAGATTGCTACCGTCAGCTTCCGCGAGCTCTGGAGCAGGCCAAGACCGCTACCAAGACACTTTAATGCTTGGTGGCGGTCAATGGCCTGCTCCCAGAGCTGCGGAAGCTGACGGTAGCAATCTCTGAGTTAGGCACTTCGATACCGACCAGAGATTTCCCAGGATAGGCGCCTCAATCGCACGTCCTTGGCAGCCAGAGCCAGAGCTAAATCGTCAGCCAGATTAGAATCCGATTGACCCGCACGCCGACAGCCGCTTGATTTCATACTGTGACGAAGGGCAATTTCAGCCCGTTCGACTGTGGCCTGATGCCAAAGCTGGCAAAGTTTCTTCCAAAATCTTGATGTTCTGCGGACAATCTTCTTTTCCTTGGTCTGGTTTTAGGCTGTCAGGGGCGAAGAGTCATGGTTGGCAATTTGTAGAGCAGTGCTGTTAGGGGTGAAATCCACCTGCACAGGCTCATCATCGTCTTCTTGGTTCTGGCTGGATTTGGACTGGCTGGAGCTGTCTCAGCTGGTGAGAAGTCGGTGCCTCAACCTCATTTTCCTCGTCAGGATAATGAAATGATAATTCTTGAGTCTTGCTGAGAATAGCCATCCTCAGCCTCTTCTATCATAGCCGCCAGAATTCTGGCTCGGATCTCGGAGCTAATTGAGCTGGGCTGGCGGATAGATTTCCCCTGTTCTGGGTCACTAGGCCATCAAAGTCTGATGGAGTTTCCCCAGTTGAGCTTCTTCCTGATCTTCTTGTGCTTGAGCCTTAGCCTGAGCCTTGGCCTGACGCTTTTGCTCCGACGGATTCCATCTGCAGGCTGTTTTGGTCAATCTTGTCGCTGAGATTGCTACCAGTCTTCTTGAAGAAATTCATGACATCATAGACATCCCAAGAGCTCATGAGTAGAGCCAAAATAATGAAAAGCACCGACCAGATAGGACCGATGTTAGAGAAGAGGAAAACAATTGGCTTATAAAGGACAGCACCATCATGCCACCCCCTAGGAAATGGGTGACAGCCACATTTTTAAATCGGCCGTTACTAGACGGAAGGTCCCCCAATGATAGAGCGCTCTTTCATAACGTCCATGGAATAAGATAGGCGTGGAAATCAGCATGAGACCAGCCATGGGAGATATAGCCTGACATAAAACCCGTGTGCTTCTGCAACCACTTGCCCGCAAAGAGGTAAAAAGAGGAACCAAAGATAGCTGGGTAGGCTAGGCTACCAACCACTACCCGAACGAGATTGTAGGCGGTAATCCCAAAGACACCTAGGCGGATAATGGCGAAAAAGAGGATAAAAGCCATCAAAAAGGCGACCATCATTTTTCGAACGGCCTTTTTGTGCTCTCTTTCCTTCTTAGTTGGGCGTTTATTTTGCGCCTTCTGTTTATTGGATTTTTTACTTGCTTTTGTCGATTTCGATTTTGCCATAGTAGTCCTATTATAGCACGTTTTGCCTCATTTGATGAGGGGGATAGCTTGAAAATTAGCTAGAGTGAGCGCTTGATACTAACCTAAAGAGGAGTTAGGGACAAAAGTCCTTAACTCCTTACTTTTTTACTATCAAACATCTTGACGTTTTATTTTTTCACTTGGCTGGCTTGGCGGATAAAGTTTTGGACCTGACTTGTCTGACCTTGGTGGAGGGCTTGGACAATCTTAGAGCCAACAATGACGCCATCGGAGACCTGATTGAAACGCTCCACGTCTTCCTGACTGGAAATGCCAAAGCCTGTCAGAACTGGTAGGGAGGTCAGGTCTTTTAAGTTTTGTAAGTGCTGGTCTAGGTCTGAGCGATAGTTGCTGGCCTTACCCGTAACCCCATTGACCGCTACAGCGTAGACAAAGCCTTGGGCATCTGCTAACAATTCTTTCTGGCGCTCAGAGCCGGTTGTTAGGCTGATGAGGGGAACCAGGCAGAGGTCATGATTTTCCAGATAGGGAAGGACAAAGTCCGTATGTTCATGGGGCAAATCGGGAATAATCAGACCCTTGACAGAAGTTCCACTCAAGTCCTTGACCAATCTCTCAAGGCCATATTGGTAGATAGGATTAAAATAGGTCATGAGAACAAGGGGGATAGGGCTTGCTTGACGCTGGAGCTCCTCTACGATGGCCTCAAGATTGGTCCCCTTGGTCAGACTTCGCAGGCCTGCTTCTTCGATGATGGGGCCATCGGCAACAGGGTCGGAAAAGGGAACACCGATTTCAATAGCGGAAGCTCCAGCATCTGCTAGCAGGTTAATCGTATCAAAGAGACCGTCCAAACCTCGCTCGTGGTCCCCAGCCATGATATAGGGAATGACCAAACCCTGACCTGAAGATTTTATGGCTTGAAGATGTTTGCTTAATGTTTTTGTCATGGCTTACTTCCCTTCTTTTTCAGCTTCAAAACGTTCCTTAACTTGGATGACATCCTTGTCCCCTCGACCCGATAAACAGATAAGGAGGCTCTGGTCTGGACTCATATCCTTGGCGACCTTCTGGGCTAGGGCAATGGCATGGCTGGATTCCAAGGCAGGAATAATACCTTCCAGGCGGGACAAGAGACTAAAGGCTTCTAAGGCTTCTTGGTCTGTAATGGCCTGGTAGCTAGCCCTGCCAATTTCCTTAAAGTGGCAATGTTCAGGGCCAACACCTGGATAATCAAGGCCAGCAGAAATCGAGAAGGCCTCCATAATTTGACCGTGGCGGTCCTGAAGAACATTCATCAAGGAGCCATGCAAAACGCCCGGCCGTCCCTTGGCAAAGGTAGCTGCATGCTGGTCTGTATCCAGACCATGTCCAGCGGCCTCAGCGCCATACATGGCAACGCTAGTATCATTGACGAAGGGATAAAACATACCGATAGCGTTGGAACCACCACCGATACAGGCCATGACAGCATCGGGTAGCTGGCCACCGGAAATTTCCGCAAATTGTCGCTTAGCTTCCCTACCGATAATCGATTGGAAATCCCGAACAATTTCAGGGAAGGGGGCTGGTCCTAGGGCTGAGCCCATAATATAGTGGGTATCTTCAATATTGGTCACCCAAGCCCTAAGCGCTGCATTGACGGCATCCTTGAGCACACGCGAACCGTCCTTGACAGCTCTACCTTAGCTCCCAGAAGCTCC